>ONVE01000274.1 GCA_900321215.1 uncultured Eubacterium sp.
AAGCCAACCAAGGAAGAGATCATCGACAGATGGGTTAACTTTAGCGGTGAGCCACAGAAGCTTAACCTTCCTTCAGCTCCAAAGCAGTTCATCCAGTATCTCGAGGATGATAACAGACCTCAGGTTTCTCTTGATGTTGATTACGAGAACGGAATGGGCGTTTCAATGGGACGTCTCAGAGAAGATACACTCTTCGATTATAAGTTCGTTGGTCTTTCACACAATACTCTCAGAGGAGCAGCTGGTGGAGCGGTACTTTCTGCAGAGTTACTTTGTGCAAAAGACTATATACAAAAGAAATAGTATTTGATATAATCAATTAAAATGGCCTATACGAGAGAGGGAGGTAAAGTCGATGAAGAAACTAGTATTAGTTACTTCTCCGCCGGCTTGTGGAAAGACATTCATTTCTAAGAAGCTTGCAAAAGCTTTAACTAATTGTGTTTACCTTGATAAGGATACTCTTATTGTATTATCAAAGCAGATATTCAAGGTTGCTGGACAGGAATACAACAGATCATCTGAGTTCTTCCAGAGAGAGATCAGAGATTATGAGTATTACGCTATTCTTGACCTTGCTTTTGATGCATTGGAGTATAATGATACAGTCCTTATCAACGCACCGTTCACAGAAGAGATCCGCGATGATGATTATCTTAAGAGTCTTCGTGAGAAGCTTGCCGAAAAGGACGCAGAACTTGCTGTTGTCTGGGTTCATACAGACACAGAGATTGCTCATCAGAGAATGATAAGCAGAAATTCTGACAGGGATATCTGGAAGCTTGAGCATTGGGATGAGTACATTGCTACTCAGAACTTTAACAAGCCGGAGAATATTCCGGAGCTTTATGTATTTAACAATAATACAGATGAAGATTTTAAGGCATCACTTGCTGGGGCGGTTAAATTTATAAGAGGTTAATTTATTAATAGGCTGCGTTAGTGAATTTCACGAATGCAGCCTATTTAGTCTTTATTTGAAAAGGAGATAGGGATATGGCAGAGGTCAGACCATTTGCAGCATACAGACCTGAAAAGGGGCTTGAGAACGAGATAGCAGCTCTTCCTTATGATGTTTATAACAGGAAGGAAGCAAGGGAAGCGGTTGAAGGAAAGAAATATACATTTTTAAGGATTGACAGACCGGAGACACAGTTCCCGGAGGATTATGATATGTATTCTCCTGAGGTTTATCAGAAAGCCAGAGAGATGCTCTATGGTATGATAAGTGACGGAAGCTATATTCATGAGAATAAGAACGTTTATTACATTTATGAACTGATCATGGATGGAAGACATCAGACAGGTATCGTTGCCGCTTCATCCATCGATGATTATTTAAATGGTGTCATCATGAAGCATGAGAACACCAGAGCAGATAAGGAAGAGGACAGAATCAAGCATGTTTATACATGCAATGCCCAGACAGGTCCTATTTTCCTTGCGTACAGAAACAGACAGACAATTACGGACGTTGTGAACAGGATCAAGAAGGGAGAAGCGCTTTACAGCTTCACCTCTGATGACGGCATCACACATAATGTCTGGGTTATCGATAAAGACGAAGACATCAAAACAATAAGAGATGAATTTGCCGCAACAGACAAGATCTATATTGCTGACGGACATCACAGAGCAGCATCGGCTGTTAAGGTTGGTATAAAGAAGAGAGAAGAGAATCCGGGATACACAGGCGAAGAGGAGTTCAACTTCTTCTTATCTGTTCTTTTCCCTGATAATGAGCTTAAGATACTTTCATACAACAGAGTTGTTAAGGATCTTAACGGACTTTCAGAGGATGAATTCTTCGCAAAGCTTTCTGCAGTATGTGATATTACTGAGGTAAGTGAGATGTACCAGCCTGAGGCAAAGGGCATTTTCGGAATGTTTTATAATGATAAATGGTATAAGCTTTCGGTTAAGGATGAGAAGAAGTCAAATGACGCAGTAGACGGACTTGATGTTTCCATCCTTCAGAATGAGGTGCTTGGACCGATACTCGGTATCGGTGATCCGAGAGTAGATAAGAGAATTGATTTCGTAGGCGGAATCAGAGGACTTAAGGAGCTTGAGAGAAGAGTACACAGCGATATGAAGATCGCATTTTCTATGTATCCTACATCAATCGACGAACTCTTCAAGGTTGCAGACGATAAGCGTCTCATGCCGCCTAAGTCTACATGGTTTGAGCCAAAGCTCCGAAGCGGAATATTCATTCATACACTTGATTAATGATCAGCCGCATCGGATGGAGTAAGGTTAAAAAAAGTCAGCGTGGTTTAGCTTATAACGGGAGGGTATAAAATGGCGTCAAAGAGAAGAGCGGTTTTTGCGATAAACTGGATGGAGGTTGAAGCGCTTGTTAATGCAAAGCATGACAATCCGCACCATATTCTTGGCATTCATGAATGCCTTGATGACGTATATATAAATGCATTTATTCCAAATGCAAAGGTTGTTAACGCAGTAGATAAGGCTGAGAAGAAGAGCTATTCTCTCGTTTCGGAGAGATATCCGGGATTCTTCTCAATCTGTATCAAGGATAAGAAATCATTTGATTATCTGCTGGATATCAAGTATGAGGACGGTACTGAGGAGACTATCGTAGATCCTTATGTATTCGAGCCTGTCATCGATCCTATCGATATCAGCAGATTCAATGAAGGAATACATTACGAGATTTATGAGAAGCTCGGTTCACATCCTATGGTAGTGGATGGCGTTAAGGGTACGCTTTTTGCTGTATGGGCACCGAATGCTGAGAGAGTATCCGTTGTAGGTAATTTCAATAAATGGGACGGAAGACGCCACCCGATGAGAAAACTTGAGTATTCAGGAATATTCGAACTTTTCATTCCCGGAAATATGACGGATGAAATTTACAAATATGAGATAAGATCGAAGAGCGGTGAAGTATTCATGAAGAGCGATCCTTACGCATTTACAGCTGAGGTTCGTCCTGCAAATGCTTCAAGAGTTACAAGCCTTGATTATATCTGGCACGATAAAAAGTGGATAGAGAAGAGAGATTTCGTAGAGAAGAAGGCAGAAGATGCTGCGGAGGCTGCTGCAGAGGATGCAAGGGTTGAGAAGACATCAGAGAAGAAAGCTGAAGAGAAGAAGCCTGCAACCGAAAAGCCTATGAACATCTATGAGGTTCATCTCGGATCATGGAAGAGACCTGATGACGGAAGAGAGTTCTACAGCTACAGGGAGATCGCCATAAGACTTGCAGAATATATGCAGGAGATGGGTTACAACTATGTAGAGCTTATGCCTGTAATGGAGCATCCTTACGATCCTTCATGGGGTTATCAGATAACAGGCTACTATGCACCGACTTCAAGATACGGTTCGCCGGCTGAATTCATGGGCTTTGTAGACTATATGCATACCAAGGGAATAGGCGTTATCATTGACTGGGTACCTGCTCATTTCCCTAAGGATTCGCACGGACTTGGAAGATTTGACGGAACACCTCTTTATGAGAATGCAGATCCGCTTCGCGGCGAGCATCCTCACTGGGGTACTTATATATTTGATTACGGAAGAAATGAGGTTAAGAATTTCCTCGTTGCCAACGCTCTGTACTGGGCAGACAAGTACCATGTTGACGGTATAAGAGTTGATGCGGTTGCTTCAATGCTTTATCTGGATTACGGCAGAAGCGGCGGAGAGTGGAGAGCCAACAAGTACGGCGGAAATGAAAACCTTGAGGCTATTGATTTCATCAAGGAAGTAAATGTTAAAATGAAGGAAAACTTCCCTGGCGTAATGATGATAGCTGAGGAATCGACTGCATGGCCGATGATGACACATACTGTCGAAGAGGGCGGTATGGGCTTTGATTATAAGTGGAATATGGGCTGGATGAATGACTTTTTGTCATACATGAAGCTGGATCCGCTTTACAGAAAATATCATCATAATGAGCTTACCTTCAGCATGATGTATGCTTTCAGTGAGAAGTTCATACTCGTGCTTTCACATGATGAGGTAGTTCACGAGAAGGGCTCGATGATACAGAAAATGCCGGGAGGTTATGAGGATAAGTTCTCAAATCTCAGAACTGCTTACGGTTTTATGATGACTCATCCGGGCAAGAAGCTTCTCTTCATGGGTCAGGAATTCGCACAGTTTACCGAGTTCAATGAATCGGGAGAGCTTGACTGGAGCCTCTTCGAATTTGATGCTCATAAGTATATGCAGACATATGTTAAGCAGCTTAATAAGCTTTACAAGACTGAGCCGGCATTTTATCAGCTGGATTCTGTTCCGGAAGGCTTTAAGTGGATAAGCGTAAATGATGCAAACAGAAGTATTGTTTCTTATGAAAGATACGGACTGGAGGATAAGGATACTCTCGTAGTTATCTGCAATTTCACTCCTGTAGAGCAGAAGAATTATAAGCTTGGAGTTCCTTCTGCAGGAAAATGGCAGGAGATCTTCTCAAGCGATAATGCTAAGTTTGGAGGAGAAGGTCATAACAACAAGACCGCCAAGCTTACAAAGGACGGCAAGGTTGATGACAGAGAGCATTATATCCAGATTACAGTACCACCGCTTTCAGTATCAATATTTAAGAGAAAGGGTTGACCTTTTTAAATGAATCATTTTGTAATGGATGTGGCTGACGTTATAGAAGAAGCAGCTGCGGACAATAAAAGCAAAATATCTGAGTGGCTGGATAAGTCTCTTGACTGGATAGCAGCAAAGGGAGTGCTTCTCCTTCTTACACTGCTTTTTCTCTTTATCGGCGGCAAGCTTATAAAGCTTGTTATAAAGATATTGAAGAAAACCTTTGAGAGGAGAAAGATATCCCAGAGCGTTGCCGGTTTTCTGACATCCTTTGTCAGAATCCTGCTGTATGCATTGCTGTTTATTTCGGCAGCAAGTATTATGGGCTTCCAGGTGACTTCATTTGTTACCCTCCTGGGTGTATCCAGCATGACCATCGGCTTCGGTCTTCAGGGAAGTCTAGCAAACCTTGCGGGCGGCGTCCTGATACTCATACTTAAGCCGTTTGATGTAGGAGATTATATCTGCGAGAATTCTACCAAAATGGAAGGTACGGTTGTCGGGATAGATATTTTCTATACGAAGCTAAGGACATTTGATAACAGGATCGTTGTTATCCCTAACGGAAGCATGTCGAACACATCAATCATCAATTCTACACAGCTTGGGGAGAGAGTTGTCGAGATCAAGGTCGGCGTTGCTTATCATGAGGATATGAAGAGAGTCAAGGATATTCTTGCCGAGGTTGCTTCGGCGAGCGGCTATACGCTTCCGGGCAAACCGGTAGACTGCTTTGTTGATTCGCTTCAGGACAGTTCGGTTCTTTTCGGCGTAAGATTCTGGATCAAAGCGTCGGATTATCTGAAGGCTAAATGGTCAGTTACAGAAGAGATCAAGAGAAGGCTTGATGCGGAGGGTATCACGATACCGTTCAATCAGCTGGATGTTAATATTAAACAGTAAAGATTTTAAACATGATCCACGTATACTTATGATCCGTATGGATTATAAATATACGTGGATTTAAATATATAGTGCGTGAATCTGAAACACATGAAGTGGATTTAAATATAAAATGCAGGATTCAGATGCAAAGCGAGTGGATTTAAATATAAAATGCAGGATTCAAATGCAAAGCGAGTGGATTCAAAAATAAACGTAGGATTAAAAATGTGAGGCGCATGAATTCAAATTTAAGACGCGGGATTTGAATGTATAGTGTAAGGATTCTGGCGCATATTTAATTATTTGGAGAGAATGTATGGATAGAAACAGGATTGAGGAGCTTGCTGCAAGGGCTCTTAAGACCGGAAGATATTTGTATACAGATTTTATGGGGCAGGGAGAGCTTGCCTCATTTCTTGATTATGCAGATGATCTAAAGGCTGCGTGGCGTATCGAAGGCGGATACGAGGAGGCGGAGCGCGGGATAATCTGCTTTGGGGATGAGCTGCTGACCGGATATACAGAGGATGCGCCGATAAGACTGATATCCATAAAGCCGCGAGGGGGTAAGTTCGCAGAGAAGCTGACTCACAGAGATTATCTTGGTGCATTGATGAGTCTCGGAATTACCAGAGAAATGTTAGGAGACATCATTGTGACAGATGGTGACGGTGCAGATGGAAAATCTGCCTCCGCTAAGCAGGAGGGAACTGCGGCATATGTTTTTGCGATTGATCATATGGCGGATTACATCATAGAGAATCTGCTTTCGATAAAGCATACTGCGGTTGATGTGGCTTCCGTGGATAAGCTGCCGGAGGGCATCGGAACCACAAAGGAAGAGATGCGTATAACAGTCAGCTCGAACAGACTGGATGCGGTGGTTGCAAGCGTTTTTAAGCTTTCAAGAGAGATTGCATCCGGACTTGTAAATGAAGGAAAGGTCTTTATAAACGGAAGGACAGCTGTGAAGAAGGAGAAGAGCCTTCTTAGCGGTGACAGAGTATCTGTCAGAGGATATGGTAAGTTCTGCTTCGGCGAAGAGAACGGAGTGACGAAAAAAGGACGCTGCAGCATGACAGTATTTATTTACAAATGAATTTGATGTAGTATGTGTGAAAAGAATTGCAAATGACTTGCAATTATGCACACTATTTGCTATAACTAACTTTAGTATTTTTTAGAGGTACGGCGGAGAAGAATCGGCCGCCTGTATGATAAGATAAATTAACTTACGGAGGAATATAAAAATGGCAAAGATTGATATCATTTCCGGCTTCCTTGGAGCAGGAAAGACTACACTTATCAAGAAACTTATTCAGGACGCATTTAAGAGTGAGAGAGTAGTTCTTATCGAGAATGAGTTCGGTGAGATCGGAATCGACGGAGGCTTCCTTAAAGAGGCCGGAATTGAAATTACAGAAATGAATTCAGGCTGTATCTGCTGCTCACTTGTAGGAGATTTCGGCGAGGCACTTAAAAAGGTTGTTACAGAGTATACACCTGACAGAGTAATCATAGAGCCGTCAGGAGTCGGCAAGCTTTCTGACGTTATCAAGGCAGTTGAGAAGGCTTCATCAGATGTTGATATCAAGCTTAACAGTGCAACAACTGTAGTTGATGTTACAAAGGCAAAGATGTATATCAAGAATTTCGGAGAGTTCTTCCTGAATCAGATCGAGGCCTGCGGTACAGTTGTACTCAGCAGAAGCCAGAATGCTTCAGACGAGAAGCTTCTTGAGGTTGTAAATATGATCAAGGAGCACAATAAGGATGCAAGGATCATCACAACTCCTTGGGATCAGATCGACGGAACTATTATTCTTGATGCTATAGAGCATTCTTCATCTATCGAAGATATCATGAAGAACTTTAAATATGATCCTGAGAAGGATGACCACCATCACCATCATCACCATCACCACGATGATGACGATGAGCATGAGTGCTGTCATCACCATCACCACGACGATGACGATGATGAGCATGAGTGCTGTCATCA
>ONVE01000121.1 GCA_900321215.1 uncultured Eubacterium sp.
AATATCATATCTTTATAAATCCAAATCTGTTAACGAAGATTTTTCCAAAAATTATTTATGTCTTCCGGAAGACTCTCTATACTATCACCAATAACAGTCAAATATTCTTCCTCAATTATATCCGGAACAATAAAATACTTACCCTCTTTATTTATTCCGTACAATTCACCAGCTCCATTGTTACCAATTATAAAACACCCTTCAAGATATTCGGAAACATTGTAATCATCGTTGCTTTCTTCAAGCTCCTCAATAGGAAACAAAGTAAGATACGATTCACCTGTATCTCCATAACATCCATTGTGTCTTCTCATAAACTCAATATATTCATTCGGAAGTTCAACACCGTTAATTTTATCTGGAATTACTCCATCATATGGTTTATTAAACTCAAAGCCTTTCCACATTTTCTATTCACCTACTGAAATGTAAATTATCTCTTTATTATCTCAACTAATACATTCAAGATTTTTATAGGTATTAGTACTGAATTTATGCATATTAAATGAACCAACAATAATACTCATTCAATCTCCATTTCCTTTTATGTAATATACATCAATCACGTTTTTATTATAGCATACACACTTTATATCTACTATTGTTATTATTCCGTTGTTTCTATAGTATCTACAATAAAACGTAATAAATTGTGGCTGAAAATGAGTATTATTTGTTGCAAGAGTCGCTTCTGAAGCTTTCGCATCACAACCGACTCTTGCTCATTTCAAAATTCCTTATTATGCAAACAACTCAAACTTATTATTATCGTTTCGACCATAACACAAAAAAAGGACACAATCTAAAATTTACTTTTAGAAAGTGTCCTTTTTACAAGTTTTTATTTGATTCTCTGATACAAAAGTGAATATTTATGTAGTAAACCGCAGGTTTGTTCTGAAAAATGTTGTAAATCTGTTGTAATTATATTTTTCAGATCCCCTAAACACCGCATAAACACTATGTTTTTTTAGCTAAGACTCTTCAGCGTCGGGAACAGAAGTACATCCCTGATAGCCGGCGAATCGGTCATGATCATCACGAGACGATCGATACCGTAGCCGATACCGCCTGTTGGTGGCATACCAACCTCGAGAGCATTGAGGAAGTCCTCATCTGTATGCTCTGCCTCGTCGTCACCTGCTTCTGCAAGTGCATCCTGTGCGGCAAATCTTTCTCTCTGATCGATAGGATCGTTAAGCTCTGAATATGCATTTGCCATCTCCCAGCCGTTCATGAAGAACTCAAATCTTTCTACGTAATTTGGATCCTCAGGCTTTCTCTTGGTAAGAGGTGAGATCTCAACAGGATGATCCATTACAAATGTAGGCTGGATCAGATGCTCCTCAACGTATGTTTCGAAGAAGAGATTGAGGATATCGCCCTTCTTGTGGAAGTCTTCGAACTCGATATGATGCTCCTTGGCAAGTGCACGGGCAGCATCAAGGTCAGCAACCTCATTCCAGTCAACGCCTGAATACTTCTTAACAGCGTCAACCATCGTGATTCTTTCAAATGGCTTTCCAAGGTCCATTTCAACACCATTATATGTAATGGTTGTTGTTCCGAGAACCTCTTTTGCGATATGACGGTACATAGCCTCTGTGAGGTCCATCATGCCGTGGTAATCTGTATATGCCTGATAGAGCTCCATAAGTGTGAACTCTGGATTATGTCTTGTATCAACGCCTTCATTTCTGAATACACGGCCGATCTCATAAACTCTCTCAAGACCGCCGACGATAAGACGCTTAAGGTAAAGCTCAAGCGAAATACGAAGCTTAAGATCCTCATCAAGTGCATTAAAATGAGTCTCAAACGGTCTTGCAGCTGCTCCACCCGGATTAGCTACGAGCATTGGAGTCTCAACCTCCATGAAGCCCTGCTCATCAAGGAATCTTCTGATGCATGAAATGATCTTAGATCTCTTGATAAATGTTTCCTTAACGTCAGCATTCATTACAAGGTCAACGTATCTCTGACGATATCTGATATCTGTATTTGTAAGTCCATGGAACTTCTCTGGAAGCACCTGAAGAGACTTTGTAAGAAGTGTTACGCTGTCTGAGTGAACTGAGATCTCCCCCATCATTGTACGGAATACATATCCGGTAACTCCGACGATATCACCTACATCAAGCTTCTTGAAATCAGCATATGCTTCTTCTCCGAGTGTATCCTTTGAAACGAATACCTGAATATTTCCGCTCTTATCCTGAACATTGCAAAATGAAGCCTTACCCATAACACGCTTAGACATCATTCTTCCGGCAATGCTTACCTTGATAGGATTTGCATCCATGATGGCACGTCTCTCGTTGTATGCATCATTTTTTACCTGCTTTGCCTCTGCAGGATCCATACCTTCAGTATCCGGCATATCCTTTCCGACAAGGAGCTTCTCCTCAAGGGCGATATACTCCTTCTTAGCCTGATCTGCATGATAGCTCTGATCAAACTTTGTTATAACGAAAGGATCCTTTCCTGCTTCCTGAAGTGCAGCAAGCTTCTCACGGCGAACCTTAAGAAGCTGATTTATATCCTGAACAGGCTGATTTGCCTGTCCCTTCTGATTGTTCTGATTATTCTCTGCCATTCTGACACCTCATTTTTCCTATTAATATTCTATATTGATGTGCAGAAAACCGCTATCCTTCTTCGAAAAATACGGTCTGCACTGCCTTCAGCCTACACTATCCGGGTCTGCATAGCAAATGCCCATGCATCTGCACGCACAAGTACGTCCACATGCACAGGCACTTGCATAAAAAGTCTTTCCAGCCGGATAATTAACCTCTTGTGAAGTCTAATATCTTATAATTAAATGTACCGCTTGGTGCATTTACGATAACAGTCTGTCCTGCCTTACGTCCGATAAGAGCCTTACCGATCGGAGACTCGTTTGAGATCTTTCCGTTAAGGACATCTGCTTCTGTCGAACCAACGATCATATATTTGTATTCTTCCTTGCTGTTGATATCCTGAATATGAACAGTTCCTCCGAAGTTTACGGTTTCTTTATCGAGGGAATCCTCATCAATAACTTCAGAATTCTTGAGAATCTTCTCGATCTCTTCAATTCTTGCTTCTATATCACGCTGTTCATCTTTTGCTGCATCGTACTCTGCGTTCTCTGATAAGTCTCCCTGTTCCCTTGCTTCCTTAATCTTCTGAGCAACCTCTCTACGGCGGAATACTCTGAGATCATTGAGCTCGTCCTCTAACTTTTTGAGACCGGCACTGGTAAGAATGTTTTTCTTCTGTTCAGCCATTTTTTATTCCTTTCTATGACACTTTTTTCAGGATCCGGCATAAAGCCAGCCCTTTTAAAAATGATATTTCTTTAGACACGGAGTTAATTATATCCTAAAGAAATGATAAAGTCAACAAAAAACAGCGGAGATAAAACTCTCCGCTGCCTGTATCATTTATTTTGCTTCTGTGCTTGTCTCTTCTGAGGAAGCCTCTGTTGCAGTCTCAGTTGTTGCTGCTGATGTAAGCATATCCTGAACCTGCTGGTTATCACTATTGCTTCCGTTATCGATCACTGCATGCTCATATACATAATCTGAAACCTTCTCTGCAAGGACAACGTAGTAAACATCTTCCTTTGCATAGTACTGATTGAAGGTATTATCATCTGTGATGCTGTAGCTATCCATAAGCTCTTTCTTACGTGCCTCGTACTCCTCTTCGGTTACGTCAATGTTCTCTGCGGCAGCTATAGCAACAATGATCATCTTCTGTCTAATGTAGTTCTCTACATAATTAGAAATGTAATCCTTGAAATCATCCTCTGTCTGAAGTCCATAATAATAAGAAATAAGTGTTGTCAGATCTACGTTGTTTGCCTCAGCAAGGCTCTTAACCTGCTGTATCATCGAATCTATAAGTCCCTTCATCTCATCTTCAGGATACTGTGAGATGGTTGAGTTGGTGATGATAGTATTCAGGATATTCTGCTTATCCTTTGTCTTGTCATTTTTCTCATTATCTTCCTTGTGCTTCTCTCTCATAGCCTGCTCATACTCAGCAGTTGTAGCATATGAAGTAAGAGACTTTACAAGCTCATCATTGTACTCAGGAACCTTTTTAACTACGATAGCGTTAAGAGTTGTATCAAATGTAGCCTTCTTTCCTGAAAGTGTCTCATCATTTGTATATGGATCAGGGAAGGTTACAACAACGTCAAATGAATCTCCCGGCTTGTGACCTACGATCTGCTCGTCGAAATTGTCAATATAACCGCTTGAACCAAGTGTGATCTCAGTTCCCTTGCCCTCTGTGCTTCCGTGATCAAAAGCAGTTCCGTCAACATAACCTGTATAATCGATATTTACGGCATCACCATATGTTGCGATACCTGTTGTCTGCTTCTCGGTCGTTGTACCCTGTGCTATAAGAGAAGCCTTATCCTTCTCAATGTCGTTATCTGTAACTTCTGTCTTGGAAGGAGTATACTTTACTTCCATATATTTATCGTAAATAGTTACATACTCAGCATAATCAGACTTCATCTTTCCGATGACCGAATCATCATTCTTGCCCGCCTCGGTTGTTGCAGCAGCTCCGCCCTCGCCGGTAGTATCTTCCTTCTTGTCTCCGCACGCACTAAGTCCTGCAAGGCACATAGCACCTACCAGAAACATGCATATCTTTTTCTTCATTATAATTAATCTTCCCTTCTAGAAAATTTATATGGAATAATGCCGCATTTTCCTGCCGCATTAAAATGGATCTGTGCTCCGGCACTTCTTACCGGTATCATCCTTTTTTGCACCTTACAATATATATCACAAAAGAATAAAAAAATAAAGTTTTTCTTTTGCTTTTCACAGTATCTACACTAAAATCACATCTCCCAAACACATTTTCAGCTTCATTTTTTCATTATGTAAATCAATCCATATCGTTATGTAAATCGAATTTTTCTTGTATACAGAAGAAAGCACGTAAATGCGTGCTTTTAACTAAATATAGTAATTAACGAATTGTCAGACACAATATTTAGTATTTTGCTATTTACAAATGAGAACCGCTTTGCTATAATCTGTACTTGAATCGGCTATTATTTGTAGCCTGTTATTTTATGTTTTTTTAAGCGGCTGAAAACGGATCTTTATGGAGGTTAAGGTTCGTCGGTATTAGGGATGCCGCTGCATGATATACAACTATAAAAGTGAGGAGAGGTATGATGAAGGTAGTAAAAAGAGACGGTCATATAGTTGATTTTGACCGCAGCAAGATCGTGACTGCTATCAAGAAGGCAAATGCCGAAGTCGATCCTGAAGAGAAGATCGGCGAAGAAAAGATTGAATCAATCGTTCATGGAATTGAAACTAAGAAACGTAAGAGAATCCTTGTAGAGGATATTCAGGATATGATCGAGCAGGAGCTTATGGAGGACGGAAAGTATGTTCTTGCAAAGACATACATCATTTACCGTTATACCAGAGAGCTCGTTCGTAAGGCTAACACAACGGATGATTCCATCCTCAGCCTTATCAAGAACCGCAACAAGGACGTTATGGAAGAAAATTCCAACAAGAATGCAACAGTTGCTTCAACACAGCGTGATCTTATAGCCGGCGAGGTTTCAAAGGATCTTACAAGAAGAGTTCTTCTTCCTGAGAAGATCAGCAAAGCTCATGATGAGGGTGTCCTTCATTTCCATGATGCCGACTATTTCCTTCAGCCTATCTTCAACTGCTGTCTTATAAATATCAAGGACATGCTTGAAAATGGTACTGTTATGAACGGAAAGCTCATTGAGAGCCCTAAGTCATTCCAGGTTGCATGTACAGTTATGACACAGATCATCGCATCCGTTGCATCTTCACAGTACGGCGGACAGTCTGTTGATCTTATCCACCTTGGAAAATATCTCAGAAAGAGCTACGAGAAATATAAGGAAAGATTCACAAAGTCATTTGGCGACAAGGTTGACGAGGCAACTCTTGAGTCAATGATCCAGGAGAGACTGAATGATGAGCTCCGCAGCGGTGTTCAGACTATCCAGTATCAGATCAATACTCTGATGACAACAAACGGTCAGTCTCCTTTCGTTACACTCTTCCTTCATCTCGATCCAAATGATGAATATATCGAAGAAAATGCACGTATCATCGTAGAGGTTCTCCGCCAGAGGATCGAAGGCATCAAAAATGAAGCCGGCGTATATGTTACTCCTGCATTTCCTAAGCTTATATACGTTCTTGACGAGCTTAACTGCCTCAAGGGCGGCAAATATGACTATATCACAGAGATGGCTGTAAAATGTTCAGCTAAGAGAATGTATCCTGATTATATCTCAGCTAAGAAGATGCGTGAGAACTATGAAGGAAATGTATTCTCACCTATGGGCTGCCGTTCATTCCTTTCTCCTTGGAAGGATGAGAAGGGTCAGTATAAGTTCGAGGGACGTTTCAATCAGGGCGTTGTAAGCCTTAACCTTCCTCAGATCGGTATCATTGCAAGAGGCGATGAGGAGCTGTTCTGGAAGATACTTGATGAAAGACTTGATCTTTGCTATGAAGCTCTTATGTGCAGACATAACGCTCTTATGGGCGTAACAAGTGATGTAAGCCCTATTCATTGGCAGTACGGCGCTATCGCCCGTCTCGGTAAGGGTGAGAGGATCGACAAATATCTCCTTAACGGATATTCAACAATCTCACTCGGTTATATCGGTCTTTACGAAGTAACAAAGCTTATGAAGGGCGTAAGCCATACAAGTCCTGAAGGACTGGATTTCGCACTTCGTATCATGCACAAGCTGAGAAATTCATGTGAGAAATGGAAGAAGGAAACCGGTCTTGGCTTCGGTCTCTACGGAACTCCTGCAGAGTCACTCTGCTACAGATTCGCACGTATCGATAAGGAGCGTTTCGGAACCATTCCTGATATCACAGATAAGGGATATTACACAAATTCATATCATGTTGATGTTCGTGAGGACATTGATGCATTTGAGAAGTTCAAGTTTGAGAGCCAGTTCCAGAGCATTTCTTCAGGAGGCGCTATCTCATATGTAGAGATTCCGAATATGGCTAATAACCTTGAAGCACTTTCAGAGCTCGTTAAGTTCATCTATGACAACATTCAGTATGCTGAGTTCAATACAAAGTCGGATTACTGCCACGTTTGCGGCTTCGACGGAGAGATCAAGGTAAATGAGAACAACGAATGGGAATGCCCTTGCTGCCATAACAAGGATCATTCAAAGATGAATGTTACAAGAAGAACCTGCGGATATCTCGGTGAGAACTTCTGGAATGTCGGAAAGACCAAAGAGATCAAGTCTCGTGTTCTCCACGTAGGCGCACCTGATTATATAGCTGAAACTGTTTCAAAGAATCAGACAGTATCTGTTTAATCGTAAAACTTTAGAAATTTTCTGACCAGAAATAATCATGGGATGATTTCCCAATTATATGACAAGGTTAATTAATGAGGGGGACCGGTAATCCGGTCCCCTGATATTTTATCAGAAAGGATTCAGTAATCATCATGAATTGCTGTGGAATATATTATTGTGATACCGCAAATGGTGTCGGTATCAGAACTTCATTATATGTATCCGGATGCACTCACCACTGCAAGGGCTGCTTCAATCCTGACACCTGGGATTTTAACTTCGGAAAGCTTTTCACCACAGATTTAGCGAATGAGATCATCAATTCCTTAAAGCGTGATTATGTCCAGGGACTGACTATACTGGGTGGCGAACCGTGGGAAGTGGTAAATCAGAAGGTACTGAGACCATTTATCGAGCGTATCAGGGAAGAATGCCCGGGCAAGACCATCTGGACCTATTCCGGATATAAATTTGAAGAGCTCCTCGATCCTGACAACCAGAGGTGCCATTCGGCCGATACTCTTCCAATGCTGAAAATGACAGATATCCTTGTGGACGGCGAATTTATCGAAGCCAGAAAGAATCTTAAGCTTCGTTTCAGAGGAAGCGACAACCAGCGTATCATCAAGGTTCAGGAAAGTCTTGAAAAGGGCGAGGTAGTACTGTCTGAATATATGGAAGGACGAATCTGATGATTCAGGACTACTAAACGTAAAAAGCATTTTTTACTGTCATTATTCTGTATAATGTGTTATTATATTATATGGTACTTTTACAGCAAATTATCAGTACCGTAATATCAGTTATATTTTAACTAATTGAAAGAGGATTTGGAAATGATAACCAGCTTACCTGTAAATATCAAGAAAATAAAACCTAATGCCGCTATTCCGACTTATGGGTCGGCCAATGCTGCCGGTGCGGATCTTTATGCATGCATTGACAGCACTATCACTATAGAAAGCGGAGAAACTGTTCTTGTACCTACAGGTCTTGCGATGGAACTTCCTACCGGATATGCAGGACTTATATATGCAAGAAGCGGTCTGGCCAGTAAGAAGGGGCTTGCCCCCGCAAATAAGGTCGGCGTTATAGATTCGGATTATCGCGGTGAAGTAATGGTTGCACTTCATAACCATTCTAAGCAGGCTGCTGCCGTTGAACCCGGCGAGAGGATTGCCCAATTGGTGATCACGCCATATATAGTCGGACTCTTCAATGAGGTTTCTGAACTCGATGAAACCGAGAGAGGTGCCGGCGGATTTGGTTCAACCGGAACACATTAGTCTGCTCAAAGACTTAAGCCTTTTTAACTCCGTATTCTATAATACGGAGTTTTCTTATGCGCGATGCCTTCGAGGCATGCACATGCGAAGCATGTAGTTCCGCCATCACAGATGCACTCATGCTTGCATGTAAGTGCATTTGTGATGGCGGGACGTACATGTGCCACAGGCACATGTATATGCCGAGTGCCGCGATGAAATGCCCCGCAGGGGCATGAA
>ONVE01000038.1 GCA_900321215.1 uncultured Eubacterium sp.
ATGAATGACATCACACAAAAAATTGCCCTCTATACCAGGATCACATCATCTCCGGCATAGAGGGCAATTTTAAAACATTTTATCCAAGTGTCTGTATGAATTTTTTCATTATCATCTTAACATTCTGGAATTTCTTATTGTTGATATTGTAAAGTATCTCGAATATAGCATTTCTGTTAGGCTCCGCCAGATCGTAATCAACCGCCGATTCAAGTATATCTCTTGCTTCAGAAGTGATATTTCCGGCTTCAATAGATTCCATCGCCTTACAGAGCATAGCCTTAAGATCCTTATCCGAGAGAGGTATTCCGTTTGTATTCTGCGGATACTCATACATAACACCTGTTTCATAAGCGTCGAGGTATTTTTCAAATGTATCCGTAACATCTCTCCATTTCTGTGCAAGAGAACGCCAGTTAACTGCCGCAACCTCAAGTGAATCCTCCTTGGCGATATTTACATGATCGTCAAACATATCAGCAAGGTATCCGGCTCCAAGCTCGGTAGCTCTGTCTCTGTACTCTCTCGCAAAGCTCATATAACCATTTCCATCCTCTGCATTCAGCCTCTTAAGAAGCTCCTCGGAATCCTTATCGTAATCCCTGCAGAACTTGCAGATTGCTCTTCTGTAAAGCTTGAAATTGCCTCCAAACTTCTCAAGCGCAGCTGTAAGGGAGATACCTCCGCGAAGAAGCTTATCCTCCTGAACAGCCATAGCCTTGATCTCATTTATCATATCCTTGTCATCAGGAAGATTCTTCTCATCCGAGTTCTCGATCAGGATATTCTCAAATGTATACTTTCCGTAAGGCTTTCTGATGATGCCCTTAAAGCCTTTCCTGAGAAGACGTTCCTCATCCTCATCAAAATTCTCCGGAACAACAACATAAACCTTTGCATTGTAGCATCTGTTCATTGGCATGTTGTTCAGGTTCTTGATAGTCTGAACTCCGTCCATACGAGGCATGAATCTCGGAATGAAGATCACATCATATATACGTTCCTTAACCACCTCAAGGCACTTGATACCATTTTCGGTAAAATCGATGACAGCTCCTGCAGACTCAGCAAACTTTCTAAGCTGCTCCTTCTCTTCAGGATCATCACAGGCCGCAAGTATCATGACCGGATTCTTCAGGACAAAAGGCTTTCTCTTAATAACACCTTCAACCGTAACCTCGATGTCAAAGTTATAATCCGGCTTCTTAAACATTTCCTTGATGTTTTCTAACTTTTCCTTGGCTGTCTGAGTAAGATTCTTATGCTTTTCTTCCTCAGCTTTGGCAAGATCTGTAGTCTCTTCTCCGTCTACATCACCGTCTGCCCATCCGCCTTCAGGTCCCTCAGGCTGGTAAACTATATTCTCAGCATCTTCGCCGAACGGATGAAGCTGATTTACAGCAAAGAGATCGTTCTGAACGCCATCGAAATTGAATTCCTTCTGCGCATAGCTGATAAGCGAACCGGTTTCAGTTGCAGGAATACCAACCGTACCTCTGTGATTCTCTGCTCTTGCAGCCGCAGCAGCCTCACGTCTTGCAACCTCAGCCCAGTACTCGGAAGAGTTCTCGGCCTGCCTGTTTCTCTCAAGCTGCTCAGCTGAAACCTGTCTCGGCTCCGCATCTCTTACAACATAACCATTTCTTTTTGAAATGGCATTTATCGAATTGCCGCTCATCGACTGGCTGTTTCCGGCATTTGCAGATGCATTTCCCGCACCAGCCGGGTCCCCTGCAGCATCCGTGTTCCTCTTAGCTCCGGTTCTCGTACTGTTATATACAGGAATATCATTTACATCATATACAGCATGCGAAGTGTTTTTACCACTCATCTTTGTTTTGATGAAAAAGGCAGCCAGCAGTACGACAACTAAAACAATGAAAAATGTCATAACTCACCCCCGGATAACAATTATAAAACTATCTTCCTAAAGTTCTTCTTACCCCTTCTGACTATAAAATCAGCTGCAAATGCATCCTTCTCGTATGATGCATAAACATCTGAAACCTTCTCTTCATTTACGACAACGCCGCCCTGCTCGATAGCGCGTCGGCCTTCACTTCTTGACTTAACAAGTCCGGCCTTTACCAGGATGCTGATGAGGTCGATCTTACCATCTGTGAAATCCTCATCCGCAAGAGCTGCCTCAGGCATATTTTCTGCAGATGCTCCTGAGAAGATACCCTTAGCTGCGCTTTCTGCCTTCTGTGCCTCTTCCTCGCCGTGTACAAGCTTTGTAAGCTCGAATGCAAGGATCTCCTTTGCCTTGTTAAGCTCTGCGCCTTCCCAGACTTCCATCTTCTGGATCTCCTCGATTGGAAGGAAGGTAAGCATCTTAAGACACTTTATAACGTCCTTATCATCTACATTTCTCCAGTACTGATAGAAATCAAATGGAGAAGTCTTGTTTGGATCAAGCCATACAGCACCCTTTGCTGTCTTACCCATCTTCTTACCCTCAGAGTTAAGAAGAAGTGTAATTGTCATAGCGTGTGCATCCTTGCCAAGCTTCTTGCGGATAAGCTCTGTTCCGCCGAGCATATTTGACCACTGGTCATCACCGCCGAACTCAAGGTTGCATCCGTACTTCTCATACAGCATAAGGAAATCATAGCTCTGCATGAGCATATAGTTAAACTCAAGGAAGTTAAGACCTCTCTCAAGTCTCTGCTTGTAGCACTCGGCAGCAAGCATTTTATTTACGCTGAACTGTGAACCGATATCACGGATGAATTCGATATAGTTCAGATCCATAAGCCAGTCTGCGTTATTTACCATAAGGGCCTTGCCCTCAGAGAAATCTATAAAACGGCTCATCTGCTTCTTGAAGCATTCGCAGTTATGATCGATAGTCTCCTTGGTCATCATAAGTCTCATGTCTGTTCTTCCGGATGGATCACCGATCATTCCGGTACCGCCGCCAACAAGGGCGATAGGCTTGTTTCCGCCTGCCTGAAGTCTCTTCATAAGGCAGAGCGCCATAAAATGTCCGACATGAAGGCTGTCTGCTGTCGGATCGAAGCCAATATAAAATGTTGCTTCTCCGGCATTGATAAGCTTCTTTATCTCTTCTTCATTAGTTACCTGAGCGATAAGTCCTCTGGCAACCAGTTCATCATATAATTCCATTTTTCTGCTCCTTAATCTATAGTTTCTTTTATTATCATATCATAGTTCATTTTCTTTTAAAAGTAGCATAATGATATATTATTTATACTTTTTCATCCATCCGCTTCTTTCGTACTATACCGACACCGAGTGCAAGAAGCACATAGAAAAGCGGCGATACGATAGGCTGCTCCGGATTGACAAGTGCCTGAGCGAAATGAGCCGCCG
This sequence comes from uncultured Eubacterium sp., assembly GCA_900321215.1. GTDB lineage: Bacteria > Bacillota > Clostridia > Lachnospirales > Lachnospiraceae > Eubacterium_Q. The sequence continues at coordinate 3,337 of ONVE01000038.1, forward strand.
CACCTGCAAGGCACGCTGCCGCCGCAGGACTGCCCTTCATGTTCTTTATCATGCAAACCATACAGCTTATAAAGAATCCGACAAATGCTGTAAGTCCGATGATTCCTGTCGTGAGAAGCTGCTGGATAAGAACATTATGCGAGCTGTCATAAATCTTCTTTGGAACAGTCTTCATTTCCTCCAGATAAAATTCACTCATTACAGAACGGACGGATTCATTACCATAGCCAAAAACCTTGGTTGCGAAGTCACCCTTGCCGTAGCATCTGAGCGACCTGTTCCAGATATATCCTCTGTATTCGCCCCATCTGTCGTTAAAGACGAAGAATTCATGCTTCGCCCCGATGCCCCAGATGATGACTATGACCGCCAGGATCACTCCTATCACTGTAAAAGCCACCAGAAATCTCTTACACTGAAAGCCTTCATAAAGCTCTCTCTTAAAATGCTTCAGCACCAGAAGTACTGCAAGTATCACGACCATTACTGCGAAGAAGCATCCCATTATCTTAATGCTTCCTATAAGCTTTGCTATACCATTAAGATGTCCCTTGTTGCCCTTCTCGACGTCATTTACTATAGCCATCGTAAAGAAGCCCGCAGACATTACCATTATCGCTCCAGCCCACTCACAAAGCTTTTTATAATATACTGCAATATAGAAAAGCAGCAACGCCGCTGCAGCGGTTCCAAGATATACGTTATCACTCTTTGCGGTCATTACGGTGAAGCCTCCTCCGAACACTGCCGCAGCCGCAAAGCATCTAAGTATCAGACTCTTCGAAAAGATCATCACCGCAATTCCTATTGCAAGGAAAATGCATATATATCCTCCGAAGGTATTCATGTTTCCAATGGTTGACATAAACATTGTCTTCTGCGATTCCCTGATATTCACTCTCCAGCTTCCGTAGTCAACTCCGAAATGCTGAACGATGCCGATATAAAACATGAAAAACGATACTGCAGCAAAGACTATATATATCACAACACTGACATAGGCTTTATATCCAAGCACAAAGAACATCGAGATAATAATGATGAACATGCAGAGTCCAAGTCTTCTTCCCTCTTCTCCCGTAAATGCCGCCTTACGATTCTCAGCATGAAGATATGACAGGAAGTTCGACAGAAGAAGCATAAAAGCCCAGAAGAAAGGACTTTTAAACATCTGCCCCGGCTTCATGAAGAAAAGATACTCACTATCGCCTTTAAGCATACCTCCTTCTGCATCCGTCTTGATAAACTGTCTGATGAAATACGCAAGTATACCGAGCCCTATAAAAGAGATTGTTCCGTACATAAAGCACTTAGCTCTGGTAAGCGTAATATCAAAATACAGATCATGCATATATATCATGAAAAACGTGCAGAGATATGCGAGATACAGATTGATCACAAGATACACAGGAATATCTCTCTTATCTACCGAAAACTGCTTAAGGAGCAGTTCGAGGCGTCCGGCAGTTTTATCCCCGCCGCTGCTGTTCTTCCCGGAAGCATTTGCCGAAGCTTTACCGGAAGCTCTTTTTGCAGATGCATTCACTGCAGCTTTAGCGGAACGGCTTTTAGCGGTTGTATTCGGTCCGGATTTTCCAGAGTGATTTTTCACGGAAGTATTCGAAGTGGATTTTCCGGAATATTTTTTTGATCCAGATTTACTGCTCATATGAATCCTCTTAAAATCAAAAAATAAATATAAAAATTCAAAAGATAAAAAAAGCTCCGGAAGAGAACTTCCGGAGCTTTAGGTTCGTGCGGGAAAAGGGACTTGAACCCTCACGACGTTGCCATCACTAGATCCTTAGTCTAGCCTGTCTGCCAATTCCAGCATTCCCG
>ONVE01000277.1 GCA_900321215.1 uncultured Eubacterium sp.
AACTAAATGCTGAAATACATATGACATTATTAAATATGAAGTGAATATGTTTATTGTATGATCTGCTTAATAATAAATATAAAAAATTTACTCTAATGTTTCACGTGAAACGTTAAATTTAATATTTATCCTTTTTATAAAACCTGAAGAGCTTTTTTATTTTTTTGATATATTTTAATAATGAAGAGATTATTACATATAAATAATGTAAAATTATTACAGTTTTATATATATTTGAACATATATATATTTAAATTATATGAATGTTTCACGTGAAACATTATGAACGTTATAAAGAATACAAAATATGACTTTCAGGATTTAAATCCATTAAATTCGGAAGAGATAGAAACATATTGGAAAAAACTATTTGCTTAGATCAATATGGAATAATTGTTTGATTTGTATTTTTATGAGCAGATTTACTATTCTTTTCTATAACTCCTCAAAATAATTAATTACCAGATAAAATACATAATTAAGTGTTGATTTAATATATCAGTAATTCAAAATGAAAGATCAGGATCTTCCAAACTGAAAGTTACAATATAATAATATTTACTTTGAATGTTTCACGTGAAACATTACCAGATTTAAACTTTGAAATGTTCTTGACATTATTAGATATGAAGAGAACAGGTTAGATATATGATGGCCTTCAAAGAAAAGATGAATAATTAAAACAAATGTTTCACGTGAAACACTGCTGGATCTAAATGCTCAAATACACATGACGTTATTAGATGTGTAGGGAATATTAAAGATATATGATGATTTTCTACAGAAAAGTAAAGATAAATATCATAAATGGAAGTTTCACGTGAAACATTTATTAAAGTTCAATTTGAGTGATTCAGTACTATAATTATCTAAGTATTCGAAATATTTCACAGAAAACATATAGAATTGTTATTCAAATAATGTTTCACGTGAAACATTCAATATTTCTATAATTGAATAAAAAGTCAAAATATTAAATTCTTTTATTTTCCTACACATAAATTTAGCAGAAGACATATAGAGGTGACATACAAAAAGTTGATGTTTCACGTGAAACATCATAGAGTTTGGTATACAAAATATAAGAGTAAAATAAAAGAAAAAATGTTTCACGTGAAACATCATAGAGCGTGACATACAATTTATAAAAGTACAAAAGAAGAACAATGTTTCACGTGAAACATTGTCTGGTATGTTTTAGAAGGACAATTATTATTTTGAAATGTGTTGATAAGTGCAAAATATCAACAATATAAGGTATAAATATCAACAATAAAACGTAGAAATCAACATAAATCGGCAGAGATATCAACAATTTAGCTGTGTATCAGGGCAAAAATGCAATTAACGAGGCTAAATTAATAAAAATAAGATGAAATATAAAACCCCCGGATATTTTCCAAAAGAGTGGAAATAATCCGGGGGTTTATATATATTTATCAGTTTGTGATGATTACATTTCCTCTACACAGCCGATTCCAAGAAGGCTCATTGAATCACGGATAACCTTTCTGGTGAGTGAAACCAGAAGAAGTCGAGCATTTCTTGTTTCTACATCATCAACAAGAACCTTGTTGTCATGGTAGAATTTATTAAATGTCTGAGCAACTGAAATTGCATATCTTGCAATGAAATGTGGCTCATATGATTCTGCAGCTGAGCTGATAACCTTAGGGAATCTTGATAATTCCTTTATGAGGTCTACAGATGACTGATCTGAGATGAGATCATAGTTAACATCTGTTGTAAATGAATAATCAGCAGCATTTCTTAAGATGCTTGAGCATCTTGCATATGTATACTGAACATATGGACCTGTTTCACCTTCAGGATTAAGAATATGACTCCAGTTAAAGGAAACATCCTTAATTCTCTGGTTATATAAGTCATTAAATATTACTGCGCCTACACCGATAATTCTTGCAACATCATCTTTATTTGCAAGATTTGGATTCTTAACATCGATAGTTTCTCTGATCTTTGCAATTGCTTCCTTAAGAATATCCTCGGCATAGATTACATTTCCACCACGAGTTGAAAGCTTCTCGCCTCCAAGACTTACAAGACCATATGGAATATGAATAAGGCTGTCCTTAGCCCATTCATGACCAAGAAGCTCAACTACCTTGAATACCTGCTTAAAGTGAAGCTTCTGCTCCTGGCCGGTTACATATAATGCCTTATAGAAATTATATGTTTCTTTTCTATATTTAATAGCTGCAAGATCTCTTGTTGCATAGATTGTACTACCATCATTCTTAAGAATAAGGCAAGGAGCCATATCATATTCAGAAAGATCAACAATCTTTGCACCTTCACTGTCTGTAAGAAGACCAGCATCCTTAAGATCCTTAACAACTGCATCTGTCTTATCACGATAGAAGCTTTCGCCTGTATAATGATCAAATTCAACGCCAAGAAGAGCATAAACTCTCTTGAACTCTTCAAGACTTATATCAAGGAACCATTTCCAGATTGAAAGAGCTTCTTCGTCGCCATTTTCCATCTTATTAAACCAGGCTCTTGCTTCATCTTCGAGACTTGGATCCTTATCAGCTTCCTCATGGAAAAGAACATAGATTCTCATGAGTTCTTCGATACCTTTTTCTTTGACAGCTTCTTCACTTCCCCAGTTCTTGTAAGCTACGATCAGCTTACCAAACTGAGTACCCCAGTCACCAAGGTGATTGATTCTTTCTACCTTATATCCAAGCTTTTCATATATTTTGTAAAGTGAGTTACCGATTACTGTTGTTCTAAGATGTCCTACATGGAAATTCTTTGCAACATTAGGAGATGAGTAATCGATGCAGATTGTCTTTCCATTTCCTTCTGTAGATGAACCAAAATCATCCTCGGAAATCTTATCAACCATGCTCTTTAAAAATGAATCCTTCTTCATAAAGAAGTTGATATATGCACCAAGAACTTCAATGTGGTCAATATAATCAGGAACTGTTATACTGTCTGCGATTTCCTTTGCAATCATTGGAGGAGCTTTGTGAAGTTCCTTTGCAAGTCTAAAGCAAGGAAATGCAAAATCACCCATTTCAGGTTTTGGTGGGATCTCGATCAACTGTGCAAGATCCTCTTTTGAAATAAAACTAATTTTCTCAGATAATAAATCTACTATATTGTTTTTCATTTTGTTTCCCTTCTGATATTACATGTGGTTTACATAATATCGAACTGCGCTATTTATCAAAATTAATGTTTATTGTTGTGCCGGTGGTATTTCCTCCGGTAATGTTCAGCTTGCCATTCAGGAGATATACGATTTCATGAGCTCTGTGAAGGCTGCTGTACCATGGACTCTTCTCATAATAAGAATTGTCGATACCGATACCGTTGTCATTTATGAAAACATCAACGCTTTTTTCATCTATAGAAATCTTCAATTTGATCTGATTGGCATTAGAATGTTTATATATGTTGTCGAAGAAAATGTCAAGCAGATTTGTAAGTGCGAGAGTCTTCTCATAGCTGAGCTTCTGGTCATAATCTGAACATTTGATATCGGATTCAAGTATACATTCAGGATGACTGTCACGGCTCTGGGTTACAAAATCATCAAGAATAACCCAGATTGACTGGTCGGCATCAAAATCATACTTCAGATGATTCAGAAGAAAATCAATATTTGAGCCGGTTTTCTTAAGAACATCAGATACTTCTTTAATAGATGTACGTGCTCTTTCAGGATCTGAAGAGATAAGATAGCTTATCATTTCAAGACGGTGCGAATTATTTATGACATCGGTCTTGATCTTTGAATCCAGGATCGTGCCGATGTATGTATTATCAAAGGCATCGAGCATAAGTATATTTGTACCATGCTTCTGATTTTCCGGGATAGAAGAGTCCTCTTCGATGAATTCAAAGCCTTCATATTCCTCTTCCTCTTCGTGAAGAGTATCGATATAAGTTCTAAGATTGCTGATAGCTTTTTTTGCAGAGGTGAGGCTGGAAAGCTTGGCAGAAATTGCACGTATTGCATTTTCCTCCTCGGCCAGCTTATTCTCAAGAGTCTTTTTAACAAGCTTAAGATCTTCAATCTGAGATGTAAGCTCGCTATCCTTCTCGTCCTTCTCATTCATTTTCATAAGTGGACTGAATACATTTTTGCGCGAATTTGTTGAAGGATAGTATACATTCTTGGTCCTGTAAAGCTCATCCAGTCTGATGTTGATCTCAAAAAGCTCAGTCTGATAATTCTGTACGCTGCGAAGAAGCTGGTTGCTTTTATTTGTAAAATAAGAAAGCATTTCTTCGTTGGATTTTATTATCTCTTCAAAAAGTTGATCCTTATCCATTTCCTTACCCCTTTTTTCTGAAGTTAGTTAAAGACCTCACATTACTATAGTTTAGAAATTGTCAAAATCACTGTATATGCTGCCGAGAACATTTTTTGGAGCAGATTCCTTTGCTTCATTTTGCTCACCGGCAGGAGCAGTTTCCGAGTGATTTATAGCAGCAGTTTTACTGCGTTTAACCTTTGTATGATCATTTTGTGCGTGATCTGAATGAGTCTTTTTCTTCTTGTGATCACCATACATGCTGTCGCCATGGGTGTGGATGGCAGCCAAATGGTCAATTCTCTCACTTGCAGTGCTGGACTTTGAATGTGTCTTATTCACATGCGA
>ONVE01000041.1 GCA_900321215.1 uncultured Eubacterium sp.
CTTATGGAAGGCGGACTTCCTGCAGCAGAAGTAACATTCAGAACAGAAGCTGCTGAGGAATCAATCAGAATAATGGCAGAGAAGTTCCCTGATATGCTCGTAGGAGCTGGAACAGTTCTTACAATTGAGCAGGTTGACAGAGCAGTTGCTGCAGGTGCAAAATTCATCGTTTCACCTGGTTTCGATGCAGATATTGTTAAATATTGTTTAGAGAAGGATATCCCGGTTTGTCCTGGTATCCAGACACCAACAGAGCTTATTCAGGCAGTTAAGCTTGGACTTGACCACGTTAAGTTCTTCCCTGCTGAGAATGCAGGCGGACTCAGCATGATCAATGCAGTTGGCGCAGCTTTCCCTAAGGTAAAGTTCATGCCAACAGGCGGAATCAATGCTTCAAATGTAGTTGAGTATCTTAAGTCATCAAAGATCTTCTGCTGCGGCGGAAGCTGGATGGTTAAGGGCGCTCTTATCGATGCAGGTGATTTCGATAAGATCATAGAGCTTACTGCAGAGGCTGCAGAGATCGTTAAGAGTCTCAGATAGGCAGCATTTTAATCAGTCCACAAGTTATGTCTAATACAGACAAACTTCCCTTTATTGCCCTGGATGCTCCACCATCCAGGGTACTCTCTTAAAGATTTGGTCGGAAGACTTTAGATAATATACCGGAGGATAAAACATGGAATTTGGTTTTGGTTCAATGATCGAAAAGTTAAAGAAGGATCCTAAGAAGATCGTTCTTACCGAAGGATCTGACCCAAGAATACTAGAAGCTGCTTCAAGACTTCTTGCCAGCAACTTCCTTCATCCTGTGCTCCTGGGTAACAGAGATGAGATATGGACAGCGGCAGAGGATGCAGGCTTCAATATCAGAGGAGCAGAGATAATCGATCCTGAAAATTACGATAGATTTGATGAAATGGTAGATGCCTTCGTAGAAATCCGTAAGGCAAAGGGTATGACAAAGGAAAAGGCGGAGAAGATTCTTCGCGGAGCTAATTATTTTGGTACCATGCTTGTTAAGATGGGTGTTGCAGACTGTCTTCTGGGAGGAGCAACTTATTCCACAGCTGATACTGTAAGACCGGCTCTCCAGATCATTAAGACCAAACCGGGTAATTCTATTGTATCTTCGTGCTTTATACTTGTTCGTCCATCTGCTACAGGTGGAAATGAAGTTATCGCTATGGCTGACTGCGCTATCAATATCAGTCCGTCAGAGGATGAGCTTGTTGAGATTTGCGGTGAAACTATCCGCTGTGCAAAGGTATTTGGTATCGACCCTAAGGTTGCCTTCCTTTCATACTCAACCCACGGCTCAGGCTCAGGTGATACAGTTACAAAGATGAGAAATGCAACCCAGAAAGCTATCGAGGAGTATCCTGATACACCTATCGACGGAGAGTTCCAGTTCGATTCAGCAGTTTCTCCTAGAGTTGCTCGTCAGAAATGTCCTGATTCACCGGTAGCAGGATACGCAAATACATTTATCTTCCCTGACATCAATGCAGGAAATATCGGTTACAAGATCGCACAGAGAATGGGTAACTTTGAAGCATACGGTCCAATCCTCCTCGGACTTAATGCGCAGATCAATGACCTTTCAAGAGGATGCAACGCTATCGAGGTATACTCAATGGCTATCATCACAGCTTCTCTGGCATAATATTTATTAATTTAAAACACAAGAAAACTTCTAATAAAAGCCGCTTTGTATTACGCTACACAGAGCGGCTTTTATGATTTTTGCGGGCCGCTATATCTCTTGGATTATTGGCGGATTGCCTGCGGTTTATGAGTGCTTTTGCTGGATTTTACGGGCTGCTTTATCTGTAGATTATTGGCGGTTTTGCTGGTGTTTCGCCGGTGTTTTGCTTTGACATATATGAGGTAAAATGGTACAATATATACTATATATGTGGAATAATTTACGTATGATTTTGTATCGTTTTTATATAGTTATAGGTTCGTTTTTAGAATCATTTTTTTTTATTTTTTTGCAGCATTTGTTTTGTTAATAAAGGGTACGGGTACACAATATGGCAGGATATTCAGAAGAACAGTTATCGCAGTTTACATATTTTAAAAATCTTCTTGAGGTAAAGGAATTGTCGGGAGTCATAGATTCACTGACAGGAGTTGTATCGCGTCCTTATATCATAGGATTCATACATTCTCTGATCGAAAGCAAGATTCGTTTCACGTTAGCAATGCTTGATCTTGATAATTTCAAGTTCATAAATGACACCTACGGACATAAGGTTGGAGATGGTGTGCTTAGCAATGTTTCCGCTGATCTTATGAGATATTATGACGGAGTCGGCCTTATAGGAAGATTCGGAGGAGATGAGTTCATCCTTGTTAATCTCAGGGATATAGAATACGCAGATAAGAAGATATTCTATCAGCAGATGTATGCGAATTACAATGTTATGAGGAAAAATATCAAGCTTGAAACGTGTGCGCCTTTCATTACGGGAACGCTTGGAAGTGCGACATTTCCTTATGACGCAGACAATTATGATGATCTTTTTGCAATGATTGATAAGACTCTTTACAGAGGTAAGACTAAGGGCAGAAACTGCTACATCATCTATCTTGACTCAAAGCATAAGAACCTTCAGCTGAAGGAACTTGTAAAGCACGGTATATATGAAACCCTGCATAATGTTGTTGAAAAATATGAACTCCATAAGGAGTTTCAGGAGAAGGTAAGATCCGTTTATTCGGTGCTCGAGGAGTCACTTCGTATCACGAATCTGTATATTATTGATTCCGATAATATGCTGAAGGATGTGATGAACCGTCATGAACCGACGATAATCACCGATATAGAAGCGGTGATGGAGGAGGATATGTTCCACACCAATTCTGTTGATGAAGTGAGAACCTTAAGTCCTTCATTTTACAGCTACCTAAGGGAAAATGATATGGAAGCTGTATTGATAGCAAGGATGCGTATCGAGCAGGAGGTTTACGGATATCTGATGTGTGCCGAGCCTCGAAACATGAGGATCTGGCAGGAGGATGAAGCTGCTATACTTTTCTTTGCAGCAAGACTTTTTGCACAGTATATTCGTGATAACGGAAAAGGATTCTAGAAGAGTAAAAATTAAAGCGTACAATTAAGGTGTACAATTAAGCGTATAATAAAAACCCCGTGGTCAGGGAAGATTACCTTGATCACGGGGCTTTTATTATATTA
>ONVE01000228.1 GCA_900321215.1 uncultured Eubacterium sp.
AGCTCGTAATCCTGATATGGTGCGTCAAGCTCCTTCAGAGTATCCTCATAGCTTCTGAAAGAATAGTCCTTTCCGTTTATCCTGATGCCCATAGGAAAATATCTGTATGCCAGAAATGTCATCACGCCGTATCCGAGAAGAAGTACTGCAGCAACAATTACTACAGCATTTCTGAATATATGTTTTTTCTTTTTGACCATATCAAAAGCAGCCCTGTCAACATAAGGCTCAAGAGTGTCTGCCTTTTCAGCCACAGGCTCTTTAGCATCTGCCTTTTCAGCCACAGGCTCCTGACCATCTGCTTTTTCAACTGTCAATCCGGAAATATTTCCCTCTTTGATGTCTTCCATACAGTATTTCCCCAACATATAAAATAACTCGAACCTTTATCATACCTTTACAAAGTCTGATCCTGTTTTATATCAGATCTATGATTATGATCTCCGGTATATTATTGATCTTAACCTTCACAGAATGCTGTCCAAGTCCGCTCGTAAGATACATCTTCCTGTCAGGATGCTTCTTACTGTAGTACAACCCCTTTGTATACTCCGGAAGTACCTTTAACCTCGGAGATATAAGTCCTCCGATCAGAGGAATATTTACAAGTCCTCCGTGGAAATGACCGGAAAGCGTTAGATCCGCTCCCCATTCGGCGTAATCCTCAAAATACTCCGGATTGTGAGCGATCAGAATGTTATATTCCTCTCCTGCCTCTCCTAAGTATTCGTTAAGCTTCTCCTTACCGACAGAGACCTTTTTGCCTCTCTTATAATATTCCAGATCAAGATCAAGTCCGTAGATATTTATAGTTCTGTCCTTGTAACAGAGCTTTACCTTCTCATTACTCAGATAATGAATATCATCATAGTCACTGATACCATCTATAAAGCTGTCAAAAAGCTCTTTATTCTGATAAACCTTAAGTTCAGCCTTTTTCTCATGATTGCCCGGAGCCATATAAACAGGGGCTATATCACTGAGTGCTCTCATTAAGGTCACTGCTGGTCTAATTTCATCATCCTCATAGCCGTTGATCATATCTCCACCTATAATGATCGCATCCGGCCCTTCATTTTCGATAAGTCTTGTTATCGAGCGGTTAAGTCTTCCCTCCATCGCCTCATGAAAATCAGCAATAAAAGCAAGCCTTACAGGCTTGCTTTTGGTTGACTTATCCGAACAAAGTCTAATATATTTCTTCTTGATATTTCTTAACTCTCTTTTACTTTCAAGCACTGTAAATAAAGCGCCTGCCGCCGTAAAAAAGCCTAATCTTTTAAAAAACTTCCCTGCCATATCCTTCACCTTTGGTTTTATTCTTCTGAGCCCTTATCAGCTGCACTATCTTCCGCACGCTCTTCTTCAAGCTCAGGGTGATATTTCTTGATCAGATTTCTTATCCAAACTATAACATATATCACAACCGGAAAAGCTATAGCCGCGAACATGAATCCGAGAAAATATCCATTTCCGAGTATAGCCGAAACTATCATAGCTATTATCAGTCCGACTATTATGAGAAGAGTTATCCATGCTAGTATTCTTTTTGGCATTGTTATTCGTCCTTCTTACCTTTTATCTTCTTGAACCATTCGGTGATATTCTTCTCATATCCGTTATCCGAAGGTATATAAAACTGCTCATTCACGAGGTTATCCGGAAGATACTGCTGCTCGACATAATGATTTGGATAGTCGTGAGCATATTTATATCCGGTATGTCCCAGATCCTTTGCACCCTTATAATGAGCATCCTTAAGATGATCCGGAACCTCTGTATTGCCATACTTTTTAACGGCATCCATTGCGCTGAAAATAGCATTTACCACTGAATTACTCTTCGGTGCAGTCGCAACATAGGTTGCTGCATGAGCAAGGATGATCTGCGATTCCGGATACCCTACCCTTTCAACCGCCTGTGCGCAGGCACTGGCAACAACTATGGCGTTCGGGTCTGCATTTCCCACATCCTCGCAGGCGCATATCATTATCCTTCTCGCGATGAATCTCTCGCTTTCTCCTGCATATATCATTTTCGCAAGATAGAAAACTGCTGCATCCGGGTCAGAGCCCCTCATCGATTTGATGAATGCAGAGATTATATCATAATGATTATCGCCTTCTTTATCGTATCTTATCTTTCTTCTCTGGACGCATTCCTCCGCCACCTTAAGATCGATAAGTATCTTGCCTGTCTTCTCGTCACGCTCTGTAGAAAGTACTCCGAGCTCAACTGCATTCAGTGCATGTCTCGCATCGCCCTCAGCCATATCGGCAAGGAAATCAACCGCTTCCTCAGTGATCTCGGCATCATATGAAGCCATTCCTCTCTCGTCGTATACGGCATTTCTGATAAGCTTCTTGATATCCTCTTTGGCAAGGGGCTTAAGCTCAAATATATTTGAACGTGACAAAAGCGCACCATTCACTTCAAAATACGGATTCTCCGTAGTTGCTCCGATAAGAATAACAGTACCATCCTCTACATACGGGAGCAGATAATCCTGCTGCGCTTTGTTAAATCTGTGGATCTCGTCCACAAAAAGTATAGTTTTCCTGTCGAACATGCGAAGGTCATCCTTGGCCTTCGAAACAATCTCCTCCATATCCTTCTTGCCGGAGGTGGTTGCATTTATCTCTTTAAAATTTGCACTGGTTGTATTCGCTATAACCTTCGCAAGACTCGTCTTACCGGTCCCCGGAGGTCCGTATAAAATGATGGAGCTCAGTTTGTCAGCCTTGATGATCCTATAAAGAAGCCTGTCCTTGGCAAGTATATGCTCCTGCCCGACTATATCTTCAAGCTTCTGCGGCCTCATTCTTCTAGCAAGCGGCGAATCGCCCTTGTTCTTTTCAGCTCTCATAAAATCAAAAATATCCATAAACCGGTCCTATAAATAAAATACCCCAAATAACCGGTAAAACCGAAAGTTATTCAGGGTTGATCTTTAGTCAAAAAAGCCCATTTTCCTGATAATATTATCAAATTTAACTATGTCAATAGGCTTGCAGATATATTCATCGTAATCATCACTTGCGTAAGAAGAATCAAAACCTTCATCCAGCGCACTGATCATAATTATCTTACAGCGTGATATCCTCGGGATACCCAGCTTTCGCTCTGCATTTCTGATAGATTCAAGCGCTTTGTATCCATCAATCTTCGGCATCATTATATCCAGACACACAAGGTCATATTTACTATTCTCAGATGCTGCCTTAACAAAATTGTCTACAGCCTCGATACCGTCTCTAGCCAGATCCACCTGTCCATACTTGGAAAGCAGCTTGGTAAGGAACTTTCCGCTCGCCATATCATCCTCAGCTACTAATACTTTCATCACCATACCTCCATCTATTCTGACTTAAGAATGTTAAGTAATTTATCAATACTTTCATTCAGCTCAGACTGTAACGTATTTTTGTTATAAACCAGCCTTCTGCTTAATGTGACCTGCATCATGATACCTGTTACCATAAGGCTCAGCTCATCACTTGTAAGATCATCCCTGATCTCGTTGTTCTTGATAGCATTCTCAAAAAGATCACATACATACTTCTTTCTCTCAAGTATTCCCTCTGTGACCTTCTCCCTGGTACTCATATTATGCAGAAGCTCTTCATAATTAAGCATTATCACGGCCAGAGCATAGTAATTATCATAATAAACAGCATAAGAATCAAAGTAAGCTTTGATCTTCTCGACATAGCTTACATTCTTAGCCGTAACTGTAGCTCTGATACCTTTATCAAATTTAAAATAATAATCGATCACATCCTGAAGAACCTCATCGACATCTCCGTAATACTTATACAGAAGCGCCTCAGACATGTTCTCCTTAATTGCGATATTTCTGGTTGTCAGGGCAGAAAGACCCGACTCACATATTATCTCTATCGCGGTCGAAATGATCCTGTCTTTTTTAGAAATATAATCTTCAACCATAGATAACCCCGTTAACTCCTTGTAACAACCAATACATTAAGATAATTGTATGCAAATTTGTAAGATTTGTCAAATAATTACTTGATTTTTATCTAAAATAAACTATACAAAAAAA
>ONVE01000148.1 GCA_900321215.1 uncultured Eubacterium sp.
ATTAGTTAGAAGCTGCATCCTCAGCTGCCTTACGAAGCTTAGCCTGCTCGTTTGACCAGTCCCAGCACTCCTGGTAACCGAAGCCCTTAGCCTGAGCCTTCATTCCGTTTACTATCTTAGTATACTCGTCATCTGAGCTTGCGTAAATAGCTTTCCAAGAATTTTCACGAATACATTTTGTAACCTGTGCCCATGTTGTCTTAAGCTCATCTGACTTTGTAGGCATTACATATGCTGAACCAGGTGAAACTACGTAGTTTCCGCTGAGCATGTATTCGTTAGTTGTTGTACATCCTGTATGATCTCTCCAGTCCTGATCAACATCACAGAGAGCGTCTGACTGGTTTGACTTCCAGTTCTCTGAGTTGTATGTCTCACCATTTGAATCAGGGTTTGAAGCATCAAGTGACCATGTGATCATGTTGATCTGAAGCTCGCCGTCCTTGTATGTTCCAGAGAATCCGTCTACATCAAGTACAGTAGAGTTATCTGCATTTGTCTTCTTTCCGAGTTCTGTGAAGTATGTATTTCCATCCTCATCATAATCCCATGTAACTCCCTTAGGACCATATTCCATTGTCATACGTCCTTCAGGTGTACAGTAGTAATTGATGATCTCCATACAAACCTCTGGATACTCGCAGTTAGCGCCGATTGCCCAGTAGTTGTTGCTTCCGAGAACGTTAAGACCGTAAACGATAGGTGATGCATCCTTTGGTGTAAGTGACTTCATCATTCTTCCTGAATTCATATGCTCAGGAGTGTTATATGCAAGACATCCTGCATAGTTGAAGATTGAGAAGAATGTACCACTACTCTTAACCTTCTGGATCATTGTATCATAATTTGTTGTCATTGAGTCCGGATCAAGAAGATCGTTCATGTAAAGCTTGTGATAGAAATCAAGCATTTCAAGATATGGAGAGTTATCATCAAGTGCTCCGTGGAATTCACCTGTTGATGGATCGTAAAGACCGATACCAAACTCATCAAATCCATAGAAAGCTGTAGCTGTAGACTTAACATACATTACCATATCACCGTCCCAGTCAGGCCAGAGTGATGCAGCATATGTTGGCTTTCCGTTATCGTCCTTAGGACAGATTTCCTTCATCTGCTTGAATACTTCTACAAGATCATCAAGTGTCTTAACCTCAGGATAACCAAGCTGTGCATAAAGATCCCATCTGATATCCCATGTATAGAAGAAGCTCTGAAGATCGTTGCTGTTTGTAGCAACCTCATAACCAAGACCATAGATCTTACCGTCATCGCTCATGCTTCTGTTCTTCTCAAGTGCATAAGGCATGTTCTCGAGAATATATGGACCATAATCCTTAAGAGTATCATCCTCTTCCCAGTCAAAGAGAAGTCCTGCATCTCTTGCCTGCATATAATCGCCTTCTGAACCGAATACGATTATATCACCAAGGTTTCCTGACTCCATACGTGTATTGAATACACCTTCTCCATTTGGAACAATATTAAGTTCAACATTGAACTTATCCTTAAGGATCTTTGCTGACCAGCCTTCCTGCATTCCTGAGTAGTTAGCTCTTTCTGAGAATACAGTAAGTGTAAGTGCAGGTCTGTCAGAATTTCCTCCGCCGCTCTCTGTTCCTGCTGATGAAGTGCTTCCTGAAGAAGTTGAATCATCCTTCGAATCACTCTTTCCACAGCCTGCAAGAGAACCTGCCATTGTAACAGCTGCAAGTCCCAGAGCAACTGCCTTCTTCAAAGATTTCTTGTGGAAAATCTTTTTAAGTTTCATTGTAAAATCCTCCCTACATATAATCATTTATCTACATGATCGTTATATCATATTTACACGCTGCCCGATACGGACAACGTGTAAATAAATAATTTTGGATTAACCCTTTACGGCACCAAGCATGATACCTTCCTCGAAATATCTCTGCATGAACGGATATACCATAAGGATCGGGATAACCGATACCATTGATACGGTGTACTTGATAAGTAATCCGTTATTTGCATAGTCAAGGGCTGCATTATTTCCTGAAGTAGGCTTATTCATAAGGTTTGCGATGTTACTGCTTGAATTCAGGTAGATATAGAGTCTGTGCTGCAGTGTGTACAGGCTGTCATCTGACATGAGGATCAGGGAATCCTGGAAGCTGTTCCAGTTTCCTACCGCACCGAATATCGCAACTGTTGCAAGTATAGGCTTTGAAAGCGGCCATACTATCTTTCTGAATACCGTCAAGAAGGATGCACCATCGATAAAGGCACTTTCCTCAAGTTCTGCCGGTATTGATTCGATATAAGTCTTAACAAGGATAATGTTATATGGTGCTACTATACCAGGTATGATATATGCTGCAAAGCTGTTGGTAAGACCGAGCATCTGCATATTTAAGTACCATGGTATAAGACCTGCATTGAAATACATTGTAATAACCAGGAATCTGTAGAAGAACTTCTTCATCCACATTTCATTCTTGGTCATAAGATATCCTACAAAGGCTGAAGCCAGTACCATGAGGGCTGTACCGATCACGGTTCTCAGCACGGATATCATAACCGCATTTCCGAGATCACTAACATTCTTCAGCTGAATATAGTTCTGAATATTAAGACCTCTTGGTATAAAGTTTATCGATCCGCTGTTTACAAGCTTTGCATCAGATATTGTGTTGATGAAAATGTAGTAGAACGGAAAGATACATGATATCGTAAAAATTATAAAGAACAGATAATCCGCAATATAGAAAGCTATATCAGCGCCTGTATATTTATGCTTTGTACTCTTGGCATTTATCTTGATGACTTTTCCGTCAGGTGTTGTAGCAAGGATTATTCTTTTTCTGTCTTTCTTTTTTAAATCTTTTTCTCCGACTTCCATGAAAGAAACACCTCCTTAAATAATACTTTCTTTTCTGACCATCTTGGAAATTCCGTTGGCCATGAAGAGAAGCGCTACACTGACTATGGATTTAGCCATACCGATAACTGTTGAAAGCGGTATACTTCCGCCTCCGAAACCTAAATGATAAACATAAAGGTCAAGGACTTCCATATGATTCATATTTGATGCGTTACTAAATACGAGATACTGATCAAGTCCGTTTGAAAGCATTCCGGCTACTGAAAGAAGAAGCATTACCATGAATGTTGGCATAAGTCCCGGAATCGTTACATGCCAGATTCTCTGGAATCTTCCGGCACCGTCTACTGTTGCTGCTTCATAAAGCTGCTTATCAATTCCGGCGATACCTGCTATGTAAATGATAGCTCCCCAGCCGACGCCCTTCCAGATACCCCAGGCAAGCATCTTCAGCCATGTGAATTCATCACCCATGAGGTGGTTGCCTGTTGTTCCGAATATTGTATTGATGAAACCGTCTGTTGAGAAAATTGCAAGTGCAACTGTATATACAAGGATCCAGCTTATGAAGTTAGGGATCGTTGTAAATGTCTGAACGATACGCTTAAACGGCTTGCTCTTGATCTCAGTAAGTAATACTGCAAATGCAAGAGGTATCCAGCTTGTAAGAATTCCAAGTCCACTCATTGCAAGAGTATTCTTTAATACTCTGACAAGCTCCATTCTGGTAGCAGAATTCTGGAACAGATACTTAAACCATTTAAATCCTACAAAGCTCTTACTTGTAAGCTCATCTCCTGCCTTGTAGTCGAAGAATGAATATCTCCAGCCCCAAAGTGGAAGATAACAGAAGATGAATGCAAGTATTGCAAATGGAAGAAACATAAGAAACAGCTTGAACTTTGTTTCCATCTCAAACTTCATCTTCCTTGGTGGTAACGGTGTGAGTAATAATTCAACTATTGTACAAACAAGAATTATACTTCCAAGTACTATATAAAGAATTATTCCTGAAGAGAATTCTGCCTGAACCTTATCAGGATTTGCAGCATTCTTCATTTCTTTATAAGCATTTGATACGATCACAAGACCTACTGAAAGTAAGATAAGTCCTATGATATTGATAAGAAACGAAAGTCTCTTACACTTAAGATTTCCAAGATTTACACAAGCTCCTCCTGAAATGATAATGATACCGATAAGTGTCAGTATCGCACCAACAAAGAGCAGCTGGAAAGAATCTTCTGTTACCCAGCCTCTTCTGAATCCTCGTCCTACATTCTCGGTAAGACTTGAATAAGATATTGCTGAGGTAAAGAGTGAAAGATTCTTGCTTATAAGTGCAGTGATCTTAGCAGGGTTGAGTCCCGGTATAAATACCAAGAAGAACATCAAAAGTGCTGTCACTCTGTGTGCTGCATAAACCAGCCACGCAGGTTCCCTGACCTTTTTCGACTTCTTATCGATCTTTAGTACCTGATTCTCAAGTTCCTTTTCGCGGGCCATATCCACACTATATGTGGAATTATTTTCTTCGTTGCCCATTCTGCTATCCCTCCTCCTCGTTATGATAGTCATAAAACGAATTTTTCGTTATATTCAGTATAGTTTAAACACCCCTTTTTTAATACCTTAAAAATAAGGGATAAAACACATAAAAAAAATGATTATTTTGTGAACAAAAAATGCGGTATACCGGGGTTAGGTATACCGCATTCTATATGCTTTGAAGTTTTAACTAACTATTAGCTATTCTTCTTTTTCTTTGATAATACTACTCCGCAGATTGCTCCGAGAAGAACTACTACACCACCGATGATAGCTGCGATAACTCCACCGCTGAGGCCTTCCTTCTCATCATCTTCCTTAGCAGCCTCTGTAGCGATAACTTCTGGTGCTGTTGTTCCCTCTGTAGCTGCCTCTGTAACTGCTTCTGTAGAAGCTGGTGTGCCATATCCCTTAGCTGTGATGTAAGCTTCAAGATCTGTGTCACCTGCTGTACCAACGCCTGTACCTGTGATAGAGAATACTACCTTGATCTCCTTCTCAGGTGTAAGAGCTGCTGTATCACATGCTGGATTCTCAGACATTCCTGTTCCTGATCCATCATATGCATTTGAGATATCGATACGGAATCTTCCGTTGCCTTCGATATCACCAAGTACAAGATTGTCGCTGTTGCTTGTGATTCTCTCACCATCAACGAATACTGCGATCTTAACCTTAGCGTCTGTATCCTTAAGCTCGTCCTTATCGTTAGCTCTAAGTGTTCCTACAGACTTCATTGCCTTACCGATTTCCTGGATATCTACAAGGAATACAAGTGCGCCATCCTGTGGCTCTGCCTTTGTCGTAGCACCAACCTGCTCAGCTGTAAGAGAAACCTCATATACGCCGTCACCTGTTACAGATGCTTCATTTCCAACACCTGCATTGTAGTTCTGCCATGACTCTTCCTTGCCGTCAGCAAACATAAGGAATGCTGTCCAAGGACCTGTTGTATCAACTTCTTCAGCTACTGTCTCAACATATGATCCGAAAGGAACACCGCCCTCTGCTACGAGCTCATATGTTACTTCTACTGATGTGATGTCCTTATCTGCAAAAGCTGAAACATCAACTGGAGTAGATGTTACGTCTGAAGAACCATCTGCTGATCTACCACCAAATGAAGAATTTGATGTGTCTACCCATTCATTGAAAAGGTTTGTACGTGTTGTAATTCCGTCATCTGATGATGTATATGTCTTGCCTGTAAGAGCAACTTCTTCACCGTTGATCTTTACTGACTTGATGTTCATATAACCATATGGGAAGTACTTCTCACCATCCTTGATCTCAACATCCATGAATGCAAATCCCTTTGCAGGTGCTTCCTCTGTTGCCTTGATCTCGCATGATACTGTATATTCGCCTTCTCCTGTTACTGTTGCCTGGTTCATTGTTACTGTAGGATACTCATTACCATCGTTCCACCACTGATTAGCCCATGCTGTATCAGAGAATGTGATGTATGACTGTGTTCCTTCAGCTGGAAGTGGTTCTGCAACCTTTTCCTTAACTACCGGCTCATCCTCATGCTCACCGAA
>ONVE01000032.1 GCA_900321215.1 uncultured Eubacterium sp.
CAGCTTAAGAAGTGTAGGGTTGGCATTAACGTAATCATTTATCCATGTAAGCTCAACATACTGATGCTCAATCTTATTTGAAAGCTCATATACGTTGTAGCCGTCGAATACAACATTAAGTGTTGTATAAAGCTTCTCAAGGATCTCATACTTCTCTTCCCAAGAATGAGTTGAAACGTCGTTGTTTACAAGTTCCTTAATACCGCACTCATAGAATACAAGGTTGTACTCATAGAGTCCTTCGAAGATATTGGTCTTACCGGTAAGCTGTGCACCGGCACCAAGTATCTGAAGGTTCTTCTTCATATCAGGTTCATTCTCGATATAGAGATAAACCTTCTTAACAAATGCAGAAACCTCATTGATAAGTGTATCGATACGCTTATTGTAGATCTCCTGCTTTGTAATGGTTGTCATTACATTTCTGCTGAGAACGCTTGTGTCCTGAGCATTGTTGACATTTCTGATAAGCTCCTTAAAGCTTTCATATACTGCCATATTGTCGATAGGAATAAACTCTGAGTTGAGTCCATAGAACTCAAATGCCTTCGGATAATCCTTATTCGCAATAAATGTATTGAACATACCGATAGAAAACTGAGTCTTATAATCGTTTCCTACATGAGGATCTTCAACAACATAATCGAAGAGAACCTCAAGGTTGCTGAGATAAGCCTCTGAATTTGCCATGGACGTTGGAAGTCCCATCTCCATAACAACATTTATAAGGTCCAGATATCCCATAAGAGCCTTGTCAAAGTTCTTCGGTCTGTCGTCGTCCTCCAATATCTGATAGCTGACATTTATAAGGAGCGGAGCAATTCTCTCACCGATGAGTCTCATTGCCTCGCCGAATTTTTCTCTCTGATACAGATAAATGAGCCAGATACTGAATCTGTAAATACCCGTTGTATTGATAGGAGCATCAATATCTGACGGATCGATATCACCATAAACGAAATTAAACAGCGGTTCAATCCACTCGTCTATTTCATATCTTTCCTTTGCCTTGATATTTTCGTCTACGAATTCTCCCAGTTCATACAGCTTCTCGCACTGAGCCTTGACATCATCGTCAACCTTCATAGTCTTAAGGTCAAAGTTGTTGTCCTTCAGATAATCAATAACAAGTGTATAAAAGCCGTCTTCAACCTGTTCATTAAGGAATCTGATAAGTAATCCCTTGTTGTTAGATGCAGCTATTGAAAGAACATTGTTATCACTACCTGTGGTAATATTTGCAGGTAAAGCCATATCCATCTCCTCCTTAATAATTATGGTCTGATTTAACCCCTACGCTTAATTCTAATCTTTTGCCAAAAAATAGTCAACGTCAAATTAGCGAATATCAATAATTTGTTTTGTACATTTTCAACAAAAGATGAATTGTTGCGTTTTCTTTCGCCTTCAATTTGTATATATTGTACTACACTTTTGAATATTTTCATAGATTTTTATTTATTATCACGTCAGAAAAATGTCTCACTATATAAGTCCAGCCTTTAACAAGCAATGTCTGCCTCTGTCAGGCCAGCAGCCTGACCAGCAATGCATCATCCGTCAAGCCAGCATAGATTACACACTATGTATCATTCCATAAGCCCCGCCATTTTAAGAAGCGTTGTGGCATTTCTGGTGGTACATCTTCCATCCTTGATCTTGTAATCAAATTTCAGCTCTTCATCTTCATAATATTCTTCGAAATGATAATTCTCCACATCTCTTCCATCTGACATTTTTAATTCGCAGAGCTCGAAGTCATGTGTCGAAACGATGACGAAGCCGCTGCCCTCAGAAAGCTTTCTGATGGCATTCTCAGCACCTACTATCCTGTCGGCCGAATTTGTTCCCTTAAAGATCTCATCTATGAAGCAGGCAGCCGGAACAGAAGGTCTGTGTGATATATACTCAGCCATTTCCTTGATCCTCAGTATCTCGGCGTAGAATGTAGAGATACCGCCCGCAACGTCATCCATGACTCTCATGGATGTGAAAAGTCTCATATATCTTAAGCTGAAGCTATCGGCGCAAACATTTGCGCCCATATATGAAAGTGCCATATTTATGGCAAGCGTTCTTAAAAATGTAGTCTTACCCGACATATTTGAGCCCGTGATGACTGTAGCCCCGCCGCAGATCTTTGCTGAATTTGCAACAGCCTTTTCTTCACCGATAAGCGGATGATAAACCTTTACAGCATTTATCATAAGCTTTGGATCATCCTTTTCGTCAAGGAACTTCGGAACAGTCGTGCCGCCCAGTACCGAAAGTACCGCAAGGCTTGAAAGCTCCTCAACATCTCCAACCCCGGAGATACATTTTGAAATGCTGCCGCCGAATCTCTTGTTCCAGCCGTCCGCCGCCTTTGTAAGCCAGAAATCCCAGCCAAGAACACCATTTAATACCATATGTATTATCGGATTAAATGAGATATTATCCGCCTCACTGATCATCTGAAGGCGCTTTATTGCATTCATTATACCGTCTTTTTCAACTACGCTTTCTCTTATGCCTTTAAGAATACTGCTCTTAAATTCTTCATTTTTAAGAAGCTGAAGAAGCGCATAATAATCTCTTGAGGAATTACCAAGAATATGTATAGGATACAGAAAACGGTTTCTGATACCGCTGAAAAGCTCTGTGATTATAAGACATGCAAAGATAGAAAGAAGTATGAATCTTACATCGATGGTGCCTGTCAGCGCAAGTACTGTTACCGCGATATTGATAAGCGGTATAAGCAGCATCATTACAGGCACGATAAAAGGAAGGCTTTCCTTCTTCTCATCGATTTCTTTAATATCCTTTCTCTTCTTTCTTCCGGCTATTCTTGCCGTTACCGATTCAAATGATATAAGAAAATCCTTTTTACCTGCAAGCTCGTTTACAGCTTCATTTCTGGACTTTATCTTCTCCGGATCGATATTCTTAAGACTTACTGCCAGAGCCGTCTTACGTCTTCCATCCTCCGTATGAGCAACAGAGATATACTGGTAGAGCGAATTTCTTCCTAGAAGATCTATATCTCTTGAAAGCATATCGTCATTTGCAAGGAACTCGCTTCCGTCATCCTCAAAGCTTCTCCACTCACCGTTCAGCCTTGCTATATAGCCCTCAGTAACCTTCTTCTCTGCATTTAGACAAGTTCGTCTCTCGTCAAGCCTTGCATGAAGCCTTAACAATAAGATAAATACCGCTGCCATTATCACTCCGGTGATTCCAAGAAGAGAGCCTCCTCCCGTCGCTCCCATATATATTAGGATAACTGCACCAAAAAAGGATACCAGCCTGAAAAATGACACGATCCCGTATTTTTTACTTGCGGAAATAAGCTCCGCATCAATTAAATTTTTCTTTTTTTCAAACTCTTCAACCATGCTAAAAGATTATCACATCCACCCTGCCATATCAAGAAAAGTTACTTGAATTTTGTATGAATTCGTATTAAAATCTTATACATAGTGCAGGGGTTTTAAAAGCAAAAAACACGACTCCTGCAAAAGACTCGGACAATTCCGAAATACTATTAAAGGAGAGATGTATTATGGCAAAATTACTTAATGGGGTTATTAAATTTACTGTAGCTGCAGCTGCTGTTTCAGGCATCTGCTACCTTTTCAGGGATGATCTGAAGAGCTCGAAGACATATCAGAAATATGAAGTTGATGAGAAGATAAATAAAGCAAAGACAGTTGTTAAGGATAAGACAGCAACTATCAAGGATAAGGCTGCTACTCTTAAGGAGAAGGCTCCTTGGAACAAGTCAGCAGACGTAGAGGACGAGGCAATCGAAGGCGAGGATACAGCAGACAGAGATTATGTTTCTATCGATGCTGAGGAAGCTGCCGCAGATGCTGAGGCCGCAGTAGAGACAGCTGCTGAAGCTGTTACCGAAGCTGCTTCTGATGCTGCTGAAAAGGCAGAGGACATCATCGGCAAGGTTGAGGATGCTGTAACAGAATAAGATAATTAAAAAGTCGTCCGGTCACACGTTTTTCACTCGTGTCCGAACGACTTTTTCATATAATTTAACACATTCAGTTTATACCGAATCTATAGAGTACCGAATATTACTCCTGCTCTTCCCAGTTAGTATAAACAGCCTCTACATCATCATCCTCATCAAGAAGGTCAAGGATTCTCTGAATCTTCTTAACATCATCCTCATTTGTAACTGATACATAGTTCTGAGGGATCATTGTAACCTCGGCAGAGAGCATCTCTACGCCGGCACCTTCAAGTGCTTCTCTTACTGCAGAGAAATCATCAGGTGCAGTGATTACTTCATAGCTGTCCTCTTCCTCAGAAAAGTCCTCAGCGCCTGCATCAAGAGCTGCCATCATAAGCTCATCAGCTGAAAGCTTGCACTCTTCCTTATCAATGATAATCTGACCCTTCTGGTCAAACATATAAGATACGCAGCCTGTAGTTCCTACATTTCCGCCGCCCTTTGTAAATGCACTTCTTACATTTGAAGCTGTTCTGTTCTTGTTATCTGTAAGTGCATTAACGATAATAGCTGTTCCTGCAGGGCCATAGCCTTCATATGTCATATAAGTATAGTTAACTGAGTTTGCATCGCCTGCTGCTCTCTTGATACCTCTGTCGATAGTATCATTTGGCATGTTGTTTGCCTTAGCCTTTGCGATAACATCACGAAGCTTATTGTTATTGGCAGGATCAGGTCCGCCTTCCTTAACTGCTACTGCGATCTCACGTCCGATGACTGTAAAGATCTTACCCTTAGCAGCATCATTTTTCTCCTTCTTATGCTTGATATTAGCAAATTTTGAATGTCCTGACATTTTTACACTCCTTATATATAAATATTATTTTTTCTCTTCCGGTAACTTTTCTATCTTAACAAGGCGAACCATGTTATTCTTAATCTCAATAGGCTTAAAGGTGTAGCCTCCGTAATCGACCTTGATATTTTCATTTTCTTCAGGAAGATGTCCAAGCTGGTACAGTATAAATCCGTTCAGAGTCTCAACCTCTCCCTCCGGAAACTGTACATCCGGCAGATATTCCTCAAGATCATTCAGGCTCAGCATGCCGTCAACAACGTAGCCGTTATCGGCAGTCTTTCTGAACTGTTTTTCCTCAACATCATGCTCGTCCAGAATATTTCCCACAAGCTCTTCGAGAACATCCTCGAGGGTTACGATACCATCCGTCTGACCGTATTCATCAACCACGACCGCCATATGAAGCTTTTCCTTCTGCATCTTCTTCAGAAGCTTGGATATCTCATAGGTCGGATGTATAAAGATTGTTTCCTTCGTGACAGTCTCAACCGTCTTATCCGGGTTCTTAAGATATTCCGAAATGATATCTCTCAGGTGAAGCATTCCGACTATGTTGTCGATATCGCCGTCATAGACCGGACATCTGGAAAACTGCGATTCCAGCACCTTCGGGAGCGCATTTTTAATAAGCTCCTTCTTATCCATGGCGAATATCCTGCTTCGGCTGATCATGATATCACGCGCACATTTATCATCAAAGTCAAGGACATTGGATATAAGAACCGCTTCATCCTCATGGATAACGCCCTGTTCGTGTCCTTCTTCCACTATGGAAAGAATCTCCTCCTCGACCTTTTCCTCATCTTTCTTTTTAAACATCTACGGGTAATCCACCTCTCAATAAGACCGCATCTGCCGGTCACCGTTACTGCTGCAGAAGGTAATTCACTTCCTTCACCTTCACACCATTTTTATAATATACTCGTGGAACACGTCTTGCTACATTGCAGACAAGCTCATAGTTGAAGCTGTTAGCAGGTTCTGCGACCTCTTCAACCGGAATCGTCAGATTGCCGTCCGTTCCAAAGAGAACAACCTCATCACGTAAAGCTGCCTCAGGAATATCCGATATATCGACCATGAACTGATCCATGCAGACACGTCCTATGATAGGAGCATACTTTCCTCTTATTATAACTCTTCCGATATTGGACTGAGCTCTCGGATATCCGTCCGCATATCCTGCGCAGACTGTTGCGACTCTTACCTTTTTGTCGGTCACATAGGTCCAGCCGTAGCTTATTCCTCTTCCCGGCTCAAGCTCCTTGATATGCGTGATATGAGCCTTTAAGGTCATGGCAGGCTTTATAACAACGCTCTTATCCATTTCCTCCGAAGGTTCCAGCCCATATATTACTATTCCAAGGCGCATCATGTCAAACCCTTTTGAATGAAGCTCCATTGCGCCCGCACTGTTATCTATATGTTTTATCTGGAAATTAAAGCCTTTTTCTGTAAGTGCATCAATAAATCCGGTAAATGCATCTCTCTGCTTTATCGCATCAGCCTTATCAACTGTATCAGCCTTTGCAAAATGAGTAAAGATTCCTTCAACGAAAAGTCCATCCATATCGAGAAGCTTTACAGCTTCCTTAACGCCCTCTTCATTACACTGAAAACCTATACGGCTCATACCTGAATCAGCCTTGATATGAACTCTTGCCTTCTTACCCATCTTAAGAGCTGTTTCCGAAAGCAAACTGCATTTATCCGCATCATATACAGCCATTGTGATATCATTTTCTATAGCTGTCTCAAAATCATCCTCATCTGTATTTCCGAGTATGAGTATAGGCTTTTTGATACCTGCTCTTCTTAATTCAACGCCTTCGTCGATGCAGGCAACCCCGAAATAATCAGCTATATCATCAAATTCCTCGGCAAATGTCACAGCACCGTGGCCGTACGCATCAGCCTTGATAACAAGCAGCACCTTCCTGTCAGAAGGATTAAGTGCCTTTATGGTTTCAATATTATATCTCACACAGTCCAGATCTACATCTGCTTCAATACGATTATGCTCACGCATTTCATCTGCCTCTTTTTCTTAAATTCTACAATTCTTCAAGTACCTTTCGGATGCATCCGTTAAGGTCCATAGCTGTCATGCCGGTCATGCCCTTCTCTTCAGCGGCCTTATCTCCGGCAGCTCCATGGATAAATGTACCCGCTCTCGCCGCCGCTAAAGGTTCCATCCCTCCGGCAGTAAGCGCACCGATGATGCCTGTAAGGCTGTCGCCGCTTCCGCCCTTTGCCATGCCGGAATTTCCGTTCGTGTTTATATAGAAGCTGTCAGCCCCTGCAGTCACCACTGTTCTTGCATCCTTCAGCACCAAAATCATATTATATTCATTTGAAGCCTTCTTTGCAACTTCAAAACGATCGTTTTTTATTTTTTCAACGGTTTCCCTGATATCTTCGCCATTTTCCCTGATAAGCCTTGCCATCTCAAGTATATGCGGCGTAAGTATTATGTTCCTTTCATCTCCGGAAGGCTTTCTGTCCTTAAGAATACTTCTGTCTCCGGATAAAATATTTATTCCGTCAGCATCTATAACAACCGGTTTTCCGGTCTCCGCAGCTGCATCCAGGACTTCTTTAAGTATCAGCTTTGCAGTCTCTCCGGTACCTGTTCCCGGTCCGATTGCAGCAGCCGTACACCATTCTACAGCTTTTCTGATCTTTTCTCTTAAAGCTGTGCCGACAACATCAAACTTTTCCAAACCGTCACTGATCGTCGAACCATCTTCCTTCTTTGCCCCGTCACTTTTCTCTTCAAGCTCTTCACTGTCATAAGTCTCTATCAGAGCCTCCGGCAGCGCTACGCAGATGATATCTCTGTTTGCCTTATCGGTAAAGATCTTAACAAGTCCGGCCCCCATAGAGAACGCCGCACGTCCCGCGATTACAGCCGCTCCGCAGATATCCCTGCTTCCGGCAACCAGAAGAAGGCGTCCGAAATTTCCTTTATTTGCATCTGCACGTCTTACCGGCAGCATTTTTCTTATATCCGCCTTATCAAGTCCGTAACAGAGCGGTCCCACTTCTTTAGTGACATGTGCCGGAAAACCAATATCCCTTATCACTATCCTTCCGGAATACTCGCGCCCTTCTCCAAAAAGCATACCACGTTTGATAAAACCGAACGTAACAGTCATATCAGCCTTTATGGCTTCTCCCATGACCTTTCCGCTTTCAGAAGAAATTCCCGAAGGAATGTCTGCAGATACGATCAGTACCCTGCCGCTATTTTTACTTTTTATCTCATTTATCCTGCAAATGATATCCTTCCAGATGCCCTCAATATTTCTTGAAAGTCCTACTCCGAAAAGCGCATCTACTATAACATCATATCCTTCAAATGACACACCGGCATCCGAAGTGACCGTAATCTTCACACCGCAGGACTCTGCAATACTTATCTGCGTCCTAAAAGCATCACTGGTCTTACTCAGAGCATCCACAAAGAGAACCTCTGTGTCATAGCCCCACTCCTTCATGATCCTGGCCGCTGCCACTCCGTCTCCGCCGTTATTTCCTCCGGCAGCAACAAAAAGCAGTCTGCTTCCAGCCGCAGCAGCCTTTGCGATCTCCTCTGCAAGCGCAAGGCTCGCCCTCTCCATCAGAACAAGCTGCGGTATACCGGTTTCATTTATGGTCTTATTATCTATAGCTCGGCTTTCATCACCGGTGGTAAAATACCTCATTTCAGTACCTCATTCAGGCTTCCGGTTCTGTATCCTCCAAGGTCAACAGTTACATACACGAAACCTATCTCACGGAATCTTTCATTTATTACTCTTCGGCTGACCTCACGGATGACATGCTCGATATCCTCAGGAAGGACCTCGATCCTTGCGAGTGTTCCTCCGTGAACTCTAACTCTGTACTGCTTCAGTCCAAGAGAGCGAAGGACAGCCTCAGCCTCCTCTACCTTCTTAAGGATTTCCGGAGTTATGCTTTCTCCATAAGGTATCCTTGAAGCAAGACATGAAAATGAATTCTTATTAAATGAAGGAAGCCCCAGTCTCTCCGAATATTCTCTTACATCCGCCTTCGTAAATCCAAATTCCGCCAGAGGGCTGAGTATGCCCAGCTCCTGGATAGCCCTCATTCCAGGCCTGTAATCAAAGGTGTCATCTTTGTTCGTTCCTTCGATAACCGTATCAATACCGGCTGCCGAAGCAAGCTCCTTAATCCTGTTAAAAATGTATTTCTTGCAATAGTAGCATCTCTCGCTGACATTTGAAGAATACTCCGGTATCTTGTACTCCTCCGATTCAAAAACAATATGCTTAATTCCTGCTGTTTTGCAGAAATCCTCTGCCTCTTTGATCTCCACCCCAGGTACGCCTGGCGACTTGGCAGTTACAGCTATCGCCTTATCTCCCAGAATATCATGTGCTACTCTCAGAAGAAATGTCGAATCCACCCCTGCCGAAAACGCTACTGCAATACCATCAAATCTCTTCAGATAATTTTTAAGTGCTTCATACTTATCCATTTGATCACCCCTCAAAATATTCCGCCGGTCACTTCTCCGGCCTTCCTTCTCCACTACATGCAACTACCCTTTTTTAACCCCTGTATCTTTCGGCCTCCTCCAGAAAATGATAAACATATTCCGGATTTGACGGATAATAAATATGCGGAAAACCGAGCCACGAAACAGGTCCCGTCTTGATCTCGTCCCATCCGGTCGACGAAACCGGCTTACTGACTCTGCAGGAGATACCGTTATCCGTACTGTCATAGTAATGGAACTCGTGTCCTCTAATATTTTCGTTCTTGCCCAGGAATCTGCTTTCCTTCTCTTCGATGCTCACATATCCGAACCTTACAAGGTGTCCGGTGTTGCTGCATTTTCCGTGAACAAGGCCGCACATTTTATATTCTGCTCCGCTGTCGGAAATGATACTGTCATGCATATACATGAATCCACCGCATTCCGCGATGACCGGCATTCC
>ONVE01000112.1 GCA_900321215.1 uncultured Eubacterium sp.
TGTCATAGAGCAGCGCCCACAGTCCAATCAATCCAAAAAATAAAACTACCAAATATGCAAAATTCATAAAATGTTCTCTCCTTAAATGCTATTATAATAGTTATAAAATGAGTTCTGCCTTTTAAAAAATATGCTCTTCAATTAACGCTTCATGGCATCATATCCATCAGCGGCATGTATCCGCTGCTTTTCATCATACATCAGTTTATCGGCTCTCGCAAATACATCCTGATATGCCTTATCAGTCTTACGCTCAAATACAGCACTTCCGAACGAGATTGAAATGCGTTTTTCCAATTCGTCTGAGGAAGCCTTCTCCTCCTCAAGCATCAGTCTCATATTTTCAAGATGCTCATCAAGCCTTGCATATTCGATACCGGAAGGGATAACTACGAATTCGTCTCCACCGATCCTGAATACCGAGCTCATCGGAAATGCGGTACAGATAATATCTGCCGCACGCTTCAGTGCCTGGTCACCGGCCTGATGACCGTAATTATCATTTATCAGCTTAAGGTAGTTCAGGTCGCACATTATTACAGCAAATTCAGCTGTACCATACTTGATCTGCTCATTGATGTAACCGACGGTGTCATCATATGCATTCTTGTTCTTGACCTTCGTCATCGAATCAACATATGCAAGATTCTTCAGTGCGATAATATCACGGTTCTGTTTTTTCAATCTCTCAGCCGCTTTCTCAATACGCTGGTCCTGTGCAACCGTACGAGCTTTGTTATCTTCTTCTCTTGCACGGATCTTGTTTATCGCCAGTCTGAAAGCCTTAGACAGTTCGCCAACCTCATTATTCTTCTCCGGAGGAAGCACAACGTCATAATCTCCACCGCTTATCTCATGTGCAGCAGATGTTAGTTTTCTCAAAGGATTTGTTATACGTGACGCCATTATAGCTGCCACAATGGCGAGCACAATTGTAAATCCCACAGACACAGAGATCATTAAGACAGTCGCCCGATTCTTTTCCTTGTAAATACTGTCATAATCATCACAAAGAACAAATTTCATTCCGTTACGGAGAGTCACAAAAGCCATAACACGGTCACTGCCTTTATAAATATAGCGGATAAGTTTATTACCGGTCTCTTCCGCATTCACAAGGTCTGCGTTATCCAATATATCATCTTCATTATCATCATGCAGATGTACTCCTTCCGGTTTTTCAAAATCAGCAATATGATAATGAGCACTTCCGTCTGCTTCCTTAAGATACATATAACCGGTCTCACGATATCTCATGGAATCAACCCATTGCAGAAGTTTTCTAAAGTTAACATCGATCCCGATGATAGCAACCGGTGTATCATCTATAAAGATCGGTTGGATATACGAAATAATATAATCTTCCACGCTTCCGTCAAAATATGGTTTAGTCCAGAGCGGCGCTTTATTTTTTATCGGTCCATAATACCAGAATTCCGCCACGGGATCCTGTTCGATCTCCATCTGAGTGAAAGGTACTATTACGAACTCACCATTCTCGCTGCGTGTATAATATACGCCCTCGTCACGGCCGGTAACTCCGGTAATATCCAGGGCATAATGAATATACGCTCCCTGAATGAACTCGTTATCCGCAGTCATAAAACGGATAAGATCATCCGCATCCTTTACTATTGCGTCACGCAGCTCCTCATC
Organism: uncultured Eubacterium sp.; assembly: GCA_900321215.1. Classification (GTDB taxonomy): domain Bacteria; phylum Bacillota; class Clostridia; order Lachnospirales; family Lachnospiraceae; genus Eubacterium_Q. The sequence continues at coordinate 1,657 of ONVE01000112.1, forward strand.
CTCAGAGATCGTATTTACATCCGGCAATTTACTTCTGGTCCATCTGGAGAGTGATCCGACAGCATCCTCTATTCTGAGAAGCTCCGTATTAATGTCATCGGCTCGCTCTTCGCAAAACAGATTCATCTGAGTCACCGCGCCCTTGGTAAGAATCCTGCCCAAAAGCAGAACACTGATCACCACAAGGCTGATAGAAAGTACGATCATCCCCAGTACTATGAGCAGCATCAGTTTAGTGCTTATGGATAAAAAGAAATTTTTAATCTTTTTCATTTCGCTATTTATCCTTTCAACTCACGTCTTATTTTTGATAACTTACCACCAGTTTTGCCATGCCAAAATCTCCAATGCCCCCTGATACGTGCTTAAATCATCCATTTTACCTTATCCCCTTCATATATTTATGTTTCGTATAGCTTCATCGATTATCTGTTCGACATCTGCCCCATAAATATCCAGCCCCAGAGCTTTTATCAGTTTTACCTGCCCGATCCCATAAAAACTCTGAGCCAGTGTTTTTACATAACCGAAGCCGTATTCTTCCGGAACAAACGCGCCGCCGGCCGTCATAACATAGTAAAGCTTATCCGCCTTGCAAAGCGGTTCAGGCGTTCCTTCCGGTGTATATTGAAATGTGATACCCATCGCATTTATTTGTTCAAAATACTGTTTTAGTGCAGCCGGAAACGAAAGGTCCCAATACGGAGCAGCCACCACGATCGTATCCGCAGCTGCAAACTGACGAGCAAGATCAAACATCGGGTCTGACCATTCCTCTTTGGCGATCAGGCTGTCTCTTTTCTTCAGAAACTCTTCGTCCGTACTTGGAAAGGTGATATCTGAGAGTTTTACTTCCTGCACTTCACCCTCCAGCTTCTTTATCACTTCATCAGCAAGTCTCTTTGTTCGAGACTCTTTTCTGACGCATGCGTTTATATATAGGATCATGCTACCCCTCCCTTATTATCACTATGCATCATATACAAATGTGTTATCTATATATAATATCATACACAAATGTATTATACCTTATGTTCACATTTCATCCAACAAATTATTGAAAAAATGATACATCAAAACTTATTCCGGTGCTATCATCTTCAAGTATCTTTATCGATGTTCTTCTCTCTTCAAAACAATATACGTTCTCTCCAGCAGAACGGTGTTCACAACTATAAATATCAGAAGATAAAACGGCATGATAGAGATTCCGATATGCTCCTGAAGGATTCCAAAAACCATTGGCATAAATGTACTTCCGACGTAAGCCGAGGCCATCTGAAGGCCTATGACAGCCGCACTGTTCCGCTTTCCGAAGTTTGCCGGCGCCATATGCTGGACAGCCGGATACACCGGTCCCATACCGGTTCCTATTACCACAAATCCGATCGCAGCCGGAAGATAATGCTTTATTGGCAGCATTACCATAATGATACCGACCAGCTCTACAGCGTTTCCTACCCTTATGAGCAATCTGTCTCCCAGTTTATTTGATGTGAAGCCCGAAATCACTCTTCCAAACATCAGCCCTCCAAATATAAGCGATCCGAATGACGCGATCGTTCCGGCAGACAACCCTTCCTTGGTACCTGCAAAATAACTCGACGTCCACAGGAAGCAGGTAGCTTCTCCGGAGCAATATGCAAAAAAGGCGATCAGTGTCAGCGCAACTCCCGGAACCTTAAGCGCCTCTCTGATACCAGCCTGTTCTTCTTCCTCTGCTTCCACACTTCCTCCATTTTTCTTCCACAGTGGCAGTGACAGAATGCATATCAGCAGTATTCCCAGCTGGATATACGCTGTCCATCTGTAGCCTTCGTTCCACTTTGCCTTGCTAAGCGCCAGAGCCATGATATTCGGACTGATCACTGCACCCACTCCATAGAAGCAGTGCAGGAAATTCATCACCGATCCGGAATAATAATTTGCCACATAGTGGTTTACGGATGCATCTATCGAGCCGGCTCCGAGACCATACGGTACAGCAAACAGATACAGCATTCCGTAAGATGTTGAAAAAGAAAAACCGAGAAGTCCCACCACCGTCAGCATGATCGATACGATCACGATCCATTTTGTATGAAATCTTCTTATTATCCGCGGACTGATGAGCGCCGATATTATTGTCATAAACGATATTGCCATCGCAACATATCCGGCATAAGAAGACGGTACTCCGAATGCCACACGCATTGTAGGCCAGCCGGATCCCAGCAGCGAATCAGGCAGCCCGAGGCTTATAAATATCAGATAAATTACTGTAAGTAATAGTGAATACATTCTTATTCTCCCAGATATTCACGCCCGCCAAGTATCTTCTCCATCAGATCAGTCTGCACATTATCCGGATCAGCATTAAATATGTCGATCACGCTGCTGTCACTGCTCCTGTCGACAAAGGCCGGAAACAGAAATCCAAATTTCGGTTTTCCCGGCTCATATTCTCCATCAAGCGGCGATACTGCGCAGACAATAAAATCATAGACCTCTTCCGAACCTTCCAGCCATTCACCATCGGTTCCTTTTGTCGGTACATCATATGATCCCTCGTCATAGCCATCCTCATCCATATAGGCTCCTGCGACTCTTGCGAAGCAGTTTCTCGCCGGAGTCATACGCCTGGTGAGTTCAAGCATGTCATTTCTGCTGATCCCGCCGGAATCTTATCTACTCAGTATCAGCTTGACTGCCTCAATCAGATCATCACTGAACCCCTCCAGATCTTCCATCTTTATGACCTTCTTCTAAACAAACATCGCAATATCCCATATTGCATCGGACTTACTAAGCTCGATCAAAACTCCCGGATGTTTCTTATCCCTTTTTATCCGCTTTTCAAGTTCCCAAAAATGATCCGAAGCATTCCCCGGCGAACTCAGCAGCTTAATATACTGCTGCACCAGTTTTTCCATATAGTGTTCCTGCCAGCCGCCAACTCTTTCGCGATAAAGTTTCCAATCGCTTTTTGATATCTCCATTTTCATGCACCCCTATAAATTTTCATCCTTTCACATTTCCGGTTTTATTTTCGATTTCCGTATATATCATCCCATTCTTATTCTAGAGAATCTCAAACTTAGAAGAATCCTGAGGAGCTTCCTTTCTATATATACTTCTCAATCCCACACTGTTCTACAACTCTTTTCCCAAGAAGAGTAATTGCCTGTTTAGAGCATTTGTTGATACAGCGATAGCACATGGTACACTGGTCACCTGAAACTGCCTTTTGATCCTTAATTGAAATATTTTTCATCGGACA
>ONVE01000052.1 GCA_900321215.1 uncultured Eubacterium sp.
GAAGAGATAAAAAGAATAAAGGTGGAGGACTGATTAAGATGGATTTTAATAAGTTAAGTCTCGAAATGCATGAGGAAAACAAAGGTAAGATTGAGGTTGTATCCAAGGTTAGAGTTGAGACCAAGGATGATCTTTCAACAGCATATACTCCGGGAGTTGCGGAGCCATGCAGAAAGATTCATGAGAACCCTATGGATGTATATAAATATACATGTAAGGCTAATACGATAGCCGTAGTATCAGACGGTACAGCAGTACTCGGTCTCGGTGATATCGGACCTCTTGCAGCTATTCCTGTAATGGAAGGTAAGGGTATCCTCTTCAAGAGATTCGGAAATGTAGACGCATTCCCTATCTGTCTTGATACAAAGGATACAGACGAGATAGTTGAAACTGTTAAGAGGATCGCTCCTTCATTTGGCGGTATCAACTTAGAGGATATCTCAGCACCAAGATGCTTTGAGATCGAAGAGAGACTTAAGAAAGAACTTGATATTCCTGTATTTCATGATGATCAGCACGGAACAGCCATCGTTTGTTCAGCAGGTATCATGAATGCACTTAAGTTAGTCGGTAAGAAGATAAATGAAGTAACAGCAGTTATTAACGGTGCCGGAGCAGCCGGTATCTCTATCACAAAGCTTCTCCTTTCATTCGGACTTAAGGATGCTATCCTTGTTGACAGACAGGGCGCTATCTACGAAGGAAGAGACGGACTTAATCCTGCAAAGGCTGAGATCGCAAAGATCACAAACAAGAACAAGGAAGCAGGAAGCCTTGCAGATGTAGTAAAGGGTAAGGATATCTTCCTCGGAGTATCTGCACCTGGAGTACTTACAAAGGAAATGGTAAGCACAATGGCTAAGGATTCCATCATTTTTGCCATGGCTAATCCTACTCCTGAGATCATGCCTGACGAAGCAAAGGCAGGCGGTGCTGCAGTAGTTGCAACAGGAAGAAGCGATTTCCCTAACCAGATCAATAACGTTCTTGTATTCCCTGGTATCTTCAGAGGAGCTTTGGATGCAAGAGCAAAAGCAATCACAGAGGAAATGAAGCGTGCAGCGGCAATCGCCATAGCATCTATCGTAAAGGACGATGAATTAAATGCAGACTACATCATTCCGGATGCATTTAATCCTGAAGTTGCAAAGGTAGTTGCAAAGGCTGTTGCTGATGAAGCAGTTAAGCTTGGAATCACTAGATGAGGTAATGAATGAGTTATATAGAAAAGACAACAGCAGTAGAAAATAATGTAAATAAAGTCATTAAAGGTAAGGAGCACGTTGTAAGGAAGGTGCTTGCAGCTGCTATAGCAGGCGGACACATCCTGATGGAGGATATTCCGGGCGTTGGAAAGACCACCCTTGCGACAGCATTTGCAAAGGCTCTCTCTCTTGACTATAAGAGAGTTCAGTTTACGCCTGACGTACTTCCTTCGGATATACTGGGTTTTTCTATGTATAACAGTGCAACAAAAGAGTTTGAATACAGACCGGGTTCTGTATTCTGTAATCTTTTCCTGGCTGACGAGATCAACAGAACCAGTCCAAAGACTCAGTCTGCGCTTCTGGAGGTAATGGAAGAGGGACATGCCACAGTTGACGGCGTTACAAGATCCCTTCCGGATCCTTTCATCGTTATAGCCACAGAAAATCCTTATGGTTCGTCAGGAACACAGCTTCTTCCGGAATCACAGCTCGACAGATTCATGATATGCCTTTCTATGGGATATCCTGAGCATAGTGACGCTGTAGCCATCCTGAAGGGAAATGCCTCCCACCTCATTGATACAGTAGAGCCTGTAATGAGCGGCGAGGATCTTAAGGAACTTAGAAAGATTTCAAATGATATGTTCGTAAAGGATGAGATTTACGAATATATTGTAAATATAGTTGAAGCAACCAGAAAAACTGATATGTTTTCAATGGGCGCCAGCCCGAGAGGAACTATAGCCTGCCTCAGAATGGCCAAAGCAATGGCTGTTCTTGAGAACAGAGACTATGTTACTGCAAAAGATGTTCAGAGTGTAGTGAGAGATACTCTCGGTCACAGAGTAAAGCTCGGACAGAAAGCAAGAGCTCAGGGACTTACGATAGTCGGCGCATTGGAGAGAACTCTTCAGTCTATTCAGGCACCCAGGAGTTAGAATTTGAAAACTAAGATTCATTTTGGAAGGATAATTTTTTATATCATATTATTCCTGGTAGTTTTTGGCGTGCATGCATTTATGCATAGTCATCTTTTTATGATGCTCATGTGGCTCATGATCATCTTGCCGGTTTTGTCTATAATACTGTGCCTTTACGTAAGGCACAGTATTTTCTGTACTCTGGAGGCCGCCGATCGTATAGCGGAGAAGGATACTCTCAGTTATGTCAGGATCGAGCTTACGAATAAGGCCTTCTTCCCGGTATTGCACGTTCGTGTGAACTGGAATATTAAGAATAAATTCTATAATGTCGGCAGTGGAATGGTTGTAACCATGGCGTCGGCCATGAGACATACCGAAGAGCTGCTGATACCGCTTAAGCTGTCGAAATGCGGAAATATCGAATATTCTATTGACGCTATCACAGTTTTGGATCCACTTGGTTTTATTGAATTAAAGAAGAAGAATCCGGCGGCAGCCGAAATCTTCGTACTTCCTTCGAAGAATCTTATGCCGGCTATAGACGCATCTGATATCAACCGCGGTTATACAGAGGCTGAAGAGACTCAGAAGAAGGGTTATGATTTTTCGGATGTTACCGATGTCAGGGAGTATATCCCGGGAGATAAGCTTATGAGCATTCACTGGAAGCTTTCTGCCAAGAGGGACATCCTGATGGTTAAGGACAGAGTCAGCATGTCAGACCAGCAGATGGTGATAATGCTGGATCTTGCAGGCTCCATGGATGAAGTGGATGCCGTGCTCGATCTTGGCTACAGCATCGTGAGGAGCTTTGTCCGTGATAATGTTTTCGTGAAATTCATGTGGTGGAGCGAGAACAGATTTGAATTTGAAGAGAGACAGCTGATGAATCTGGATGATGCGGATAATGCATTTTCGGATATGCTGTATGAAAAGATATATTTGGATAGTGAGAAGACCAAGGAATACATGAGAAGCATCAAGCCTGAGCTTAAGGCTTATGTAAATGTTTTATTCAGAGAGGGAGAAGCCGTTGCAGTCGTGGTGGAGCAGGATTAGTGAAAATAAGGATATTGAGATATGTAAGGGTATCGAGATAGATAAGAGTGTTTATGATCAGAAGGAAAAACGTATCGGAACATTCTTCCTTAAGGGTATCATTACATACTGTCTTACTATGGGCGGTGTAGGTACATTTATGTCAGCGTTTGAGATTGAATATTCTCAGCTGACGGTAAATATCGCGGCCTTTCTTTCTGCTGTCCTCTGTTCAGTTCTTTACTACAGATATGCAACAGAAAATATCGGATATCTGATATATTTCGTGCTTTTTGCAGCTTCGGCGTATCTGCTTAAGGATTATATAAACAGTGGATTTTATTCGGTTGTAAATGATGTTATGAGCGTGGCTTCCATATACCTTAATCTTGAAGGTTACCAGCATTATACCGAGCGTATATCCGACCGGTATACGGCCATAACGGTGGTGGTGGTCTTTATGGTCCTTCTGCTGAATATTCTTGTAAATAACTATATCTCAAGACGTGCGAGATATCTTGTAGCAACAATAATCGTCATTTTACTTAACTTTTTACCGGTGTATTTTGAATCTGAGCCGGATATGTTTTATGCGATACTGCTTCTCGGCGGTATACTTATGGCGTATCTTCTCAGGTCCGGACGCCATTACAGACTTTACAGAGTAGACAATAAATACTATCACGCAAAGGACGGCCTCTCTTACGGACTGAATAAAAAAGCCTTAAGACAGATGATGATCTTCGGCTTTGTTCTGGTATTTATATTTGTAAATGTCATAAGTATTATAGTCCCGAAGGAAGGCTATGACCGTAACGGCAATAACAAATATAAGAAGAGTACGATCGATACGATGGCAAATCTCTTTACTCTCGGTATCGAAGGACTCTTTAACTATTATGCAAATAACGGTGGTCTTTCAACAGGACGTCTCGGAGGCGTATCATCCATCCGTCTTGACTATAAAACAGATATTACAGTTCAGCTTACGCCGTATTCTTACGAAACGCTTTATCTTAAGCAGTTTGTCGGAAGCACCTATGTTCCGTATCAGAATGTCTGGAAGATGAACAGGGATTACAGAACTCCTGAGGGGCAGAATCATAATGAGGTAGAGGCACTTAAGAAGGCTTACGAGGATAAGGCGGATTATTCTGCACAGGGTAAGCTCCTTATAACAAATGTTGACGCACAGGCAGGAGTTTATCTTCCGTATTATTCTGATGATACAAATAATATGGTCTATTATGAACAGACAAAAGAATATACATATTATCCGATGTTCTATGGAACTGATTATGATCTGGAGGAGGTCGAGATCGGAGATGAATTCCTTGAGATACCGGATGCCAACAGAGATGTTATAGAGGATTTCTGTCAGCAAAGGAATTTCCACGGAAGCTCTGAAGAGATAATCTCTCAGGTTAAAGAGTATTTCCAGGAGAATATACCTTACACAATAAAACCGGGTGCAACCCCGAGAAGATCAGACTTTGTTAATTATTTCCTTACCAAGAACAAGAAGGGTTACTGTGCGCATTTCGCAAGCTCGACTGCGCTGATACTCAGATATTACGGCATTCCTACAAGATATTGCGAGGGATATGCTATATCTTATGAGCAGATGACAAGAGACGGTGTTCTTGTAGATGATGCAGAGTACAGTGATTACTATAACGGATATTCGGCTATCGGTGAGACAGCGCTTATCTCGGTAAATGCTACTGACGCGGATGCTCATGCCTGGGTTGAGGCATATATTGACGGAAAGGGCTGGACAGTAGTTGAGGCAACTCCTGCAGTCAGTGAGGATGATCTGGTTGATTTCTGGAGTGAGTTCAGCAGAGCCATTTCAGGAAATGATGACGGTAACGAAGAAGTAGAGAATGGCGGAGGCTTCAACTTCCGTATCAATGACAACTTTATCAGAAAGCTTGCAGTTGTCGTAATGACTATATTTATCGTTGGTGCGCTTATCTTTGGAGCGATATTTATCTATCCGGTGATAAAGTATAGATTTTTATATGCGCGTGCAGGCAGCAGCGATAAGCTTATTATGAAATATATGAGATATATCAAGAAGCTTAAGCGCCGCGATAAGGAGTTCAGGAACTGTATCAATTACGAAGAACAGCTTGACTATTTGATACAGAGTGGTAAAATGACGTGCACAGAAGGAGATAAGGAAAAACTCCTTGATATTCTTAGAAGAGCAGGCTTTTCTGCAAATGAGATCAGTGTATCTGAGAAGGAATTTGCGGAAGGCATAATCTATAAATGATATAATCAGGCGGCAGCGCCGGGCAAACCGAAACCGCCGCATTGTAAAGGCTTTTTACAGCCGGAGAATTATACGAGGTGACGCTTTATGTCAATTATTGAATACGAAAAAGCGCTGAAATACGGAGTTAGAGCATATAAGACAGCTTTGCAGAAGGGTCGTCATCCGTACCTTCCTGTTCTTGATGAGATAATTCAGGAAAATGATATCCTTCAGGAGAAGAATATGGGAGTGATCCGTATTCCGCTCAGCAGAGTTGTAGGTACAAGTACAAGGAGCAGAACATATTCTTTCGCAAGCAATTTCATGCCTATTCTTGGGCTTAAGACGGAATTTGCATATAAATGGTCGGCTCTTGCCGATGCACAGATGAATGAAGGCATCAGAGATCCGATCAAGGTTTACGAATATCTGAATTATTACTATGTCATCGAGGGCAACAAGCGTGTCAGTGTCATGAAGTTTTATGACGCTCTTGAGATACCTGCAGAGGTTATACGTAAGATCCCGAGAAAGACAGATGATAAAGAGATCAGAATATATTATGAATTTATGGAATTTAACGCTGTCACAGGCATAAATGACATCTGGATGACTGAGGAAGGAAACTTCCAGAAGATCATGGAGAAGGTCATGAAGTCAAAGGCAGAGAAGGCTGAGAATGACAGACTTAACGCTGAAAATCCTGAGAATATCGACAGGACAGATATACTGACCGCTCCGGGAAGCATCAGGGATGAGGATATATCTGTATGGACAGATGATGATACGAAGAACTTTATGTCTGCGCTCTACAAATTCCGTGAGGCTTTTGATGCAAAGGGCGGCAAGAAGCTTGAGAACATTACTACAGGCGATGCGTTCCTTGCCTTCCTGGAAGTTTATGATTTTTATGAAGCAGTAAATATGTCTTCTGAAGAGATGAAGAGGGCAGTTGCAAATACCTGGGAGGAATACCTTACAAAGGATCAGAACGAGGTGCTTGATATCAGTCTTACCCCTCCTGAGGAAGGTAAGAAATCCCTCTTCGGTCAGATGTTTGCACCGAACTTCTCAGCAAGTAAGCCGCTGAAGGTTGCATTTATCTATGACAGGGATCCTATGACTTCAGACTTCCTGTACACTCACGAGCTGGGAAGAAATCATTTGAAAGAGGTTTTCGGTGATAAGATATCGACTCTCAAGATAACCTCGGCAAGCAATGAGGACGAGGCGATAGCTGCTATAGAAGAGCTGATCGAGAAGGAAAAGTGCGAGGTCATCTTTACAGCAACCTCACAGCTTATCGATGCAAGCCTTAAGTGTGCGGTTAAATATCCGAATGTTAAGATACTGAACTGCTCACTGAATACCTCGCACAGATACATCAGAACATATTATGCGAGA
>ONVE01000164.1 GCA_900321215.1 uncultured Eubacterium sp.
AACTTTAGCTGGCACTTCAGCTGTTCCGGTCACACCGGTTGTTTCAGCTGCTCCTTCAGACGGTTCTACTGCTGCATCTGATGTCTTCTTGATATAAAGAAGATATTCAATATTCCCTTCCGGTCCCTTTACCGGTGAAAAATCCAGTCCTTTTACAGAGAATCCTATCGATAAAGCAAAATCCGCCACCATTTTTATAACTTCTCTATGAACGCTTTTATCTCTTACAACGCCCTTCTTACCGACCTTTTCACGCCCCGCCTCAAACTGCGGCTTTATGAGGCATACAACCTCTCCGCCGTCCTTCAGAAGGTTTCTTACCGGTCCGAGAACCTTTGTAAGTGAGATAAATGAAACATCTATGGATGCAAAATCCAGAACATCATCTATATGCTCCGGCTCCACATATCTGATATTGGTCTTCTCCATGCAGACAACACGCGGATCATTTCTGAGTTTCCAGTCAAGCTGTCCGTGTCCTACGTCAACGCTGTAAACCTTGACTGCTCCATTCTGAAGCATGCAGTCGGTAAAACCACCGGTAGATGCTCCGACATCCATGCAGACCATGCCGTCAAGACGTATTCCGTAAACGTCCATAGCCTTCTCAAGCTTAAGTCCTCCGCGGCTTACATATTTGAGAGTCTTTCCTCTTACCTCTATAACAGCCTCTTCGTCAAAGGTACTGCCTGCCTTATCCTCTTTATTGTTATCTACATATACAATGCCCGCCATAATGAGGCGCTTAGCCTTCTCTCTCGAATCGGCAAGTCCTCTTTCGAAAAGCATCACATCGAGTCTTTTCTTCATTTTTCTTCTCCGGCGACTTGTAAGCCGCTATCTTTAAAATAAATATAAAATGTATATTATAAAAGTCTTGTTATCTCTTCAAACATTTTGTCAGCCGAAATGCCAAGTGCATCTCTAAGCTCATCCACAGAGCCCTGTCTGACCTTTTCTTTCTTGATGCAGAAATTTATGATCCTCGGATATCTGAAATCCTCTCTTGAAAGACCGGTCTCACATTTATGTCCGCAGCAGATCTGAGACAGTTCATCGAGGATTATTCCCGACGCACGTTCACCGTAGCTTCCCGCCTCGCAGGTTTCTTCGGCAAATGCTATGATATCAAACTTACCGGTCATCTCACGCAGCAGCTTTTCATCTATCGGCTTTATAAAACGTCCGCTTACGAAGAAAGGATTGATGCTGCTTTCAGAGATAAGTCTGTCGCGAAGCTTTACCGACTCCTCGACCATATTTCCGACAGCTATTATGGCTACCTTTTTAGCTCCGTCAGCCGGCGCTTCCATATCTCCGGATATAACCTCTGCACGAAGATCCGAGAAATCCCTTGCAACCGTAAGTCCCTTATAGGCAAAGCCGCGGCTGTATTTTATCGCAACAGGTCCTTCACAGGATGCAGCATACTCCAGCGCATCAACAAGTCCTGAAGCATTTTTCGGTGCTATGACCTTAAGTCCCGGCATATCTGCAAGATAAGCATCATCATATATACCCTGGTGTGTCTCTCCGTCACGCCCGACCAGTCCCGAACGGTCTATTGCAAAGATAACATGCAGTCCCTGAAGACATACATCATGCAGTATCTGGTCATATGCTCTCTGCAAAAATGAAGAATATATCGCAACCACCGGTATATATCCGCCTGCCGCAAGACCTGCCGCAAAGGTTACCGCATGCTGCTCCGCTATACCCACGTCAAAGGTACGCTCCGGGAATTTCTTCTGAAAATAGTTAACGCCTGTTCCATGACTCATGGCGGCGGTAATGGCAACTATCTTGTCATTTTTCTCTCCGAGCTCGCAGAGCTTCTTTCCGAATACATCCGTATAGGTTGCTCTGGTCTTTCTGACAAGGCTCTTGCCTGTTTCTATATCAAAAGGATCTACCCCGTGGAAATGCTCAGGGTATTTTTCAGCAAATTTATAGCCTGCTCCTTTAACCGTATTTACATGTACAAGGATAGGCTTGTTCAGTCTGAAAGCCTTCTTCAAGGTCTTTGTCATTTCTTTGATGTTATGACCGTCTACCGGTCCGATGTAGGTGATACCCATTTCTTCAACGAAGCTTCCGCGCATGAAAAGACCCTTAAGACTGTCCTTTGACCTCTTAAGACCTTTCGCTACCTTTGCTCCGACATCCGGGATATTCATAAGGATATTCTCAAGACCGACCTTAAAATCATTATATGATTCTCCGACTCTCATACGGTTAAGGAAGGTTGAGATACCGCCTACATTTTTATCTATCGACATCTCGTTGTCATTTAAGATTATTACAATATTTGATTTGATCTGAGAAAGCTGGTTGAACGCCTCATACACCATTCCGCCGGTCATAGAGCCGTCACCTATCACGGCGCAGATCTTCTCATTTGTTCCTCTCATATCTCTTGCCATAGCCATTCCGACAGCGGCCGAGATACTTGTTGAGCTGTGGCCTGTATCAAATGCATCAGCCGGGCTTTCCGACCTTTTCGGGAAGCCGCTCAGGCCGTCAAAAGAGCGCAAAGTATCAAAGTCATCCTTCCTGCCTGTAAGTATCTTATGAGTGTAGGACTGATGTCCGACATCAAAGATAAGCTTATCCTCCGGGAAATTCATACAGAGATGGAGAGCCATGGTAAGCTCCACTACTCCCAGATTCGCAGCAAGATGACCGCCTTTCTTGCTCACCTTGTCAATGATGAACCCTCTTATCTCATGAGCAAGCTCATCAAGAGACTCCTCAGGCACATCCTTTATATCATTTTCTTTATTTATCTTATCCAGAATTTTCATGTATTATTTTTCTCTTGTAATCAATTTTATTATCATGTCCTTAAGAAGCTTAATATACTGATTGTCAGGTGCATCCTTCATAACATTATTATAAGCTTCATCTATAAGGCCGATTGCAAGTTCCGAAGCCTGCCTTACATATTCCGCAGCCTTCTCCAGTCCGTAAATGGTAACAAATGTAACCTTTCCGTTCTTTTCGTCCTGACTGACATCCTTGCCGAGAACATCCTTGTCTCCGGTCACATCAAGAATATCATCCTGAACCTGAAACGCCATTCCGACATAATATGCGGCATTCTGCAGCTTGTCAAGATTGTCTCCGCTGATTCCCGCAAGAGTTGCTCCTATAGTAACAGCGCACTCAAGAAGAGCTGCTGTTTTATTTGAATAAATATATGAGAGCTGCTCCTTCGTAGGCTCTGTTCCTGTAAGTACCACATCAAGAGTCTGTCCGCCGAGCATACCGTAAAGTCCCGGCTTTGAAGCCAGTATCAGAAGAGCCTTCTCAAGGTCAGTATCACCAGGAGAAACTATAAAGCTCTTTGCCGCAGTCTCATATGCATAATTAAGAAGACCGTCGCCGGCAAGTATTGCGATATCCTCTCCGAAAGCCGTATGTACCGTAGGCTTTCCTCTTCTCATGGAATCATTATCCAGAGCCGGAAGATCATCATGTATAAGGGAATATGTATGTATCATTTCGATTGCAGCAATAAAGCTTTCGATAGCCTTATCATGCTTCTTTCTGAGAGACTTATCGGCAAGCTTCTCCGAAAAGCCCTTGTATGTAAGATACATTAATGTAGGTCTTACTCTCTTGCCTCCGGCTTCGACAGCATAGACCATCGCATCCCTTACCTTATCTGACATTCCGTCAGCTTCAGGCATTGCATCAAGCACAACCTTCTCTATATATTCACCGACAGCCTTGGCTGTAACCTTTTTCTCAGAAGTCTTTTTCTCAGAAGTCTTTTTTGCAGCACCCTTCTTATCAGAAGCCTTTTTTGATGCGCTCTTCTTCTCAGAAGCCTTTTTTGCTGTGCTTTTTTTCGCAGTGCTTTTCTTATCTGATGTTCCCTTTGAACCTTTTGAACTTTTCTTCTCTGAAGTATCTTCCATGACAGCTACACTTCCTTTTTCATTTTTTCGTAAATACTAAAATGTAATGCTTTACGCTTCCTCGGCGTTAAGTACCTTTATCTCCTTCTCAACGCCTTCAAGGCTGGTCCTGCATTTATCCGACAGGACAACGCCTTCCTTATAAAGCTCCATAGCTTCATTCAGCTTTGTTTCCGGATCCTCGAGTGACTTAATGATAGCCTCAAGTCTCTGGAATGCATCCTCTATTATAAAATCCTCTGTTTTTTCTTTTGTATCTTTTTTTGCAGCCATTTTACACCTACTATTCTCAGGTTTCACGCCTTATATTTTCTGCTTTCCGGTTGCCACCCTTTTTCTGTTTACCGGTTCATATCTGCCGTTTGCTTTCCGGTCACTTCTGCTTCAATCGTTCCGTCGCTTAAAGTGATCCCAAGCTTTTCTCCCGGGCTTACGTCATTTACGCTTCTTACCGGTTTATCTTCTGAAGTAATATATCCAAAACCGTTTATAAGCTTTGCAGTCGGTGAGAGTCCGTTCAGCCTCGTCACATCAACCTGATATCTGTGAAGCTTGTTGCGGTAAAGGTCTGCCATCGCATTCTTTAGCCGGATATCATTTTCCTGACAGGATGCGTGCAGCCGCTCTAACCTGCGCTCCATCAGCATTCCAAGCCTGTCATGATAATCCGAAAGCCGCTGCGTATTGGTCAGAAGACTCTGCTCAGGACTCTTCTTATCCAGCTTGCCCCGTAGTATCTGGTGCTTCGCCATATAAAGATTAAATTTCTGCCTGAACAGTCCGTCAAGCCTGCCCCTGTAAAGTCTCAGCGTGTCAAGAGTTGACATAACATCAGGTATTGCAAGCTCCGCCGCTGCTGACGGAGTCGGTGCCCTGTCATCAGCAACATAGTCAGCGATCGTTGTGTCCGTCTCATGTCCTGTGCCGGAAATGATAGGCGTAACCGCATTATATATCGCTCTTGCAACGATCTCCTCGTTAAATGCCCAGAGATCCTCTATGGAACCTCCGCCTCTTCCAACGATGATAGTATCGAGCCCCATGCTGTCGAGAACCTCGATTCCTCTCGCAATGGTCGCCGCCGCCCCCTCTCCCTGCACTCTCGCAGGATAGAGATAAAGCTGGACATATGGATTTCTTCTCTTGGCAATATTCATGATATCCCTTATAGCAGCTCCCGTAGAAGCGGTAACTATGCCTACGCTTTTAGGATATTTAACTATCTTTTTCTTCTTCTCAAAATCAAACAGACCTTCCTCATAAAGCCGTTCCTTCAGCTTCAGGAATTCCGCATGAAGCTTTCCTTCGCGGTCCTCCGCAAGGACGATCTCCGTAACATAGAGCTGGACCGTACTGGTCTTCTCATACATTCCTAAGCTGCATTTTGCCACAACTGCCTGTCCGTCGCAAAGCTTGAACTTAAGGCCGTTATAGACATTTCCTTTAAACATAACAGCAGGCATGGAGCCTGTCTCATCTTTTAAAGAGAAATAAATATGCCCCATGCTGTGATATTTGCAATTTGATATCTCTCCCGTAACATAGATACTCTTTAAGAGGTAATCATTTACGAGAAGATTCTTTGTATAATTTATTATCTGTCCGATAGTGTACTTTTTCAAAGTCTTAACCGTCCGTGGATTATTATGCGAATTTTGCAAGTACTCCGTTGATAAATGAAGCCGCCTCCGGCTCGCAGTATTTCTTGGCAAGCTCTACTGCTTCATTTACAGCCACCTTAAAAGGAATATCATCATCGAATTTGATCTCGTAGATAGCAACTCTTAAGATAGCAAGCTCAGCCTTGCCTATTCTCTTTAAGCTCCATCCCTCGGCAGCCTCCGAAAGCATCTTGTCTATCTCATCGAGCTTCTCTGTGATTGCCTTCGCTTTGTCCCTGATATACGTCTCATCCTTTAAGATTCTGTCTTCCTCTTCTTCGGTAAGCGGATTATCATTTGAGAATTCTATATCATATTCCTTCTGCTGTTCAGGCATATCGTCCTTGTCATGAAAGGCCGCCCTGAATATTATCTTGAAAATATTTTCTCTTAACTCTGTTCTTGTCATCACTACTACCGCCTGATCTATTTATTTTCTTCAAGATCTATGCCTGAAATCCTGACATTGACCTTTCTTACATTAAGTCCTGTCATGGTTGCAACGTTCGATCTTACTTTTTCCTGTATTGCTGCCGACACGTCAACAATGTTATACCCGAATTTGATCTCGATGGACGTATCGACGGTAATGCCATTTTCGCCATACTCGATCCTTATGCCCTTTGCAAGGTTCTTCTTGCCGAGCTTTGTGATCACGTCACGGGTAATATTTCCTGTGAGTCTTGCGACTCCTTCTACCTCCATTACTGAAAGTCCAACTATTCCTGCCACCACATCATCGGCGATCTGGATATATCCGCTTCCGCCTTCTTCAGAAATGGCATCTCCGCTGCATCCTTCAGCTGTTTTTGAAGCTACTTTACTATTTTCAGACATTTTGATCATCTCCTCCAAAAGCATATAACATTAACTTCATTCATTTTACTATAAGCTTTGCGTTTATGCAATAAAACAAGAAATGAATTTTTCATATTTAAAATGCATTCCCGCTGTGATATAATTATTTTCGTGTGACTTCATGAATAACAGCTGTTTTTATATACATAATCAGACACTGGTAAAGTATGTATTCTTTACTTCCTGTTTCATATCATTTTTACAGTTTAGTTACGCATATTTTTTATAACCTGGAGGGTAGTTTTTTATGAGCAGTAAAACAAATATTAAAGAAAAGTATAACACGAAAAAGCTGTGTATCTTTCTGGCCTTTTTCATCCCGCTGACAGTCGCGCTTATAGCACTGTATTCCGGAGGCTTTGCGCCGTTCGGCAAGAGGGATGTTCTGACCTCGGGAGGCTTTGAAAAATACCGGTACCTTCTGAATGACCTTCACGACAGGCTTCGTGACGGCGCATCAAGTAATTCGGGACTTATCTCTGCTCAGGGCTACGACTCAGGTTCAGCATGGGCTTATTATCTTTCCGACCCGACCAACCTTCTGACAGTACTCTTCCCGAAGGAAGATATGTCAGCTGTTCTTAATATTTTATATGCATTTAAGCTTGCTCTTGCAGGTC
>ONVE01000026.1 GCA_900321215.1 uncultured Eubacterium sp.
GAAAGAGCAGTAAACGGCAGTGTAAGAGGTTTGTCTAAGAATGAGATAATATTCGAGGATGAAGATATAATAATATTATCGAAGCCAGCCGGAGTACTTACACAGAAGGCCGGAAAGGATGATTTTTCTCTGAATGAGATGCTTCTTTCGTATCTTTCTGATAAGGGAGAATATAACGAGAAGGACAATACCTTTAAGCCTTCAGTCTGCAACAGACTTGACAGAAATACAACCGGAATCGTTCTTGCGGGTAAGACGGTAAAAGGTCTGCAGCTTTTATCCGGATGTATCAAAGAAAAACGTATAGAAAAATATTATATGACCATTTGTGAGGGCATTTTTAAGGGAAGCGTTGAAGCTACTGCATACCTTAGTAAGGATGACAGTAAAAATATGGTGAAGATACTTCGTCCGGATGAATATATCCGTGCGGGACGTCCGGAAGGCTTCAGCTGTATCAAGACTGTATTTATGCCTGTTTCAAGCAGCAGTACGCACACGCTTTTAAGAGTCAAGCTTATCACCGGTAAAAGCCATCAGATCAGAGCACAGCTTGCATATCTTGGATATCCGGTCGCGGGAGATCCGAAGTACGGCAGGAGAAATGATCATAAGTTAAGAGGTCAGCTGCTGCATGCAAGAGAAGTAAGATTCCTTACGGATTGCGGCAGATATTCTGGAAAAAGCTTTAAATGTGATTATCCGGAAAAATTCATAAAAGCCGCCGGTTTATGCGGCATAAAGCTTTAATATTAGGTGTATTATGTCGACTTGGAATTCAAGAGGCCTCAGAGGTTCAACTCTTGAGGAAATGATAAATTCAACAAATGAAGTTTACAGGAAGAAGAAGCTCGCATTGGTGCAGAAGATTCCTACTCCGATCACTCCGGTAGAATTTGATCAGGAAAGCAGACGTATAACAAAAGCTTTCTTTGAGAAGGATTCGACAGTTGATTATATCGGTGTGGTTCAGGAGATTCCGATATGTTTTGATGCCAAGGAGTGTCATTCGGATACATTTTCCCTTCAAAACATTCATGAGCATCAGTATGAATTCATGAAGGAATTCGAAGAGCAGGGCGGAATATCCTTCCTGATCATATATTTTACAGAGAGAAACGATCTATATTATATGCCTTTCAGAGAGCTTAAGCTTTACGTTGAGAGAGTAAATGAAGGGCACGCGAAGAATTTTAAATACAGTGAGCTTGATGATGATTTTTTCCTTAAGTCAGAGGGCGGAGCACTTGTTCATTATCTTAAAGGGATTGAAAAAGATCTTAATGAGAGAGAATAAAGAGGGAGGTTTGAAATGTTTGATTTTTACAGAGTCAGCGCGGCAGTTCCTGATGTAAGAGTAGGAGATACAGAATATAATGTTGAAAAGATCATAGAGAAGATTGAAAAGTCTGAAAGATATGAAGCGCAGGTAATAGCATTTCCTGAGCTTTGTATTACCGGCTATACCTGTCAGGACCTTTTCTTCGATGATACGCTTATTGCAAGATCGGATGCGGCTATAGACAAGCTTGTAAAATATTCCGAAAATATCAAGCAGGTTATAGTAGTCGGTGCGCCTTCTAAGATCGAAGGACATCTTTATAATGCAGCTTACGTTATCTTTGCAGGAAGATTATGTGGAATATCAGTCAAGACCTTCCTTCCAAACTACAATGAATTCTATGAGAAGAGATGGTTTGATTCGGCAGCCGACATTACGGTTCCGGCCGACAAGACTATATTCTATAAAGGTTACAAGATACCATTTGGAAATGATATTATATATGACCTTAACGGTTTTAAATTTGCTATCGAGATCTGTGAGGATCTTTGGGCACCGATCAATCCGGGAACATATTATGCCCTCGGCGGAGCAGAATTTATCATCAATATTTCTGCAAGCAACGAGGTCATAGCCAAGAGAGAGTACAGAAGAAGCCTTGTACTTGATGCATCTGCCAGAGGAATATGCAATTATCTGTATGTATCTGCCGGTTCTTCTGAGTCAACCCAGGATCTTATATTCTCAGGCCACAGCATGCTTGCTGAAAATGGCTCTATGCTGAATGAAAATACAGATTTTATCGCAAATGATTATCTTATGATGGCAGATATAGACCTCGGAAGGATCAGAAGCGACAGGATCAAGAATAAGACCTTTACAGATGCAGTTACTTTAAATAAGGCTTTCACAGGTCAGATGAGAACTGTTGATGTTACTGGCGGCAGAAAGATCAAGCTGCCTGATTCAGATGGTAAATATTACATCATCAATAAACATCCTTTCATTCCGTCATCCAAGGTTAAAAGACTTAAGAGATGTAATGAAATATTCGATATGCAGGTTGGCGGTCTTGTTAAGAGACTGCGTGTTACAGGCTGCAAACCGATAGTAGGCGTATCTGGCGGTATGGATTCAACCCTTGCACTGCTTGTTGCTGCAAAGGCTCTTAAGGTGCTGGATAAGCCGGCTACTGATCTTATAGCTATCACTATGCCTGCATTTGGTACAACCGGAAGAACCTATAATAATTCACTTACGCTTATAAAGGCTCTCGGAGCTGAACCTGTAATTATAGATATCAAGGATGCATGCATACAGCATCTTAAGGATCTTGGACACAGCATGGATGTTAAGGATATAACCTACGAGAATACCCAGGCGCGTGAGAGAACACAGATACTTATGGATTATGCAAATATGGCTAACGGTCTTGTTGTAGGAACGGGAGATCTCTCAGAGCTTGCACTCGGCTGGTGCACATATAACGGTGATCAGATGAGTATGTACGGTGTAAACGGAAGTATTCCAAAGACTCTTGTAAAATGGATGATAGACAGCGTTGTAGAGAATAGTATATTCCCTGAATGCAGTGAGGTACTGAAGGATATCATAGATACGCCAATAAGCCCTGAGCTTCTTCCGCCTGACGAAAATGGTAATATCAGTCAGAAAACGGAAGACAGTGTAGGACCTTATGAGTTACATGATTTCTTCCTTTACTATCTAATGAGATTCGGCTATTCGCCATCAAAGATATATCTTCTTGCAGGAAGGGCTTTCGATAATGATTATTCGAAGGAAGAAATCCTTAAATGGATGAAGATGTTCTATAGAAGATTCTTCTCTCAGCAATATAAGAGAAGCT
Organism: uncultured Eubacterium sp.; assembly: GCA_900321215.1. Classification (GTDB taxonomy): domain Bacteria; phylum Bacillota; class Clostridia; order Lachnospirales; family Lachnospiraceae; genus Eubacterium_Q. The sequence goes on from ONVE01000026.1 coordinate 3,150, forward strand.
GCATGCCTGATTGTGTTAAAGTGGGAAGTGTAGCATTATCGCCAAGGGGAGACCTTCGCATGCCTAGCGATGCAGCTTCTTCTATATGGCTTAATGAGATTGAAAAGCTGTAAAGCTTTTAAGCTTATTTATACTGAGGTATTACCAGTGCCTCACCGTAATTGATAGAATCGCCTTTAAGATCATTTATCTGCTTTACCTCTTCGATAAAGCTGTTATAGCTGCCGGATTCCGGTGCTGCGTATCTTTCGGCTATGCTCCAGAGACTATCATCAGCCTCGATGGTGATACTGGTATAATACTTATGTTTGGTTGTGGAAGCACTTGCCGTCTGCTCACGGGAAAATGTTCCAAAGAATATAACTGCTGCCATAACAGCGATAACTACTAATATAACTGATATTTTATGTCGTTTCATATTATTTACCTCCGTAATCGAACTTTTGTTCTGCTCTTGATGATGCTATAATACAGTACACCTGTTCGATTGTCAATGGTGTTTTCGAAAATATGTTCGATTTTATGTTTAGAGTACAAAATAACGTACTAGAATGGAGATTTACGGATGAAACCTTTTGATATTAATAACTACGGCAATCTGTCCGAACTGGCTTATCCGCCGACAGACGAACCTTTAAGACAGATATATTTCATTTCCAGGCTGCAGGGAATCCTTGCAAAGAAGAGAGAGAAGCTTGGAAGGAATATCAGGTTCTCTGTTGTTACCTTTGGCTGTCAGATGAATGCACATGATTCCGAGAAGCTTGAAGGCATACTTCTTGAAGCGGGCTTTGAGCCTTCTGACGAAGAAAATGCGGACGTTATCATTTATAATACCTGCACTGTCAGAGAGAATGCGAATCAGAAGCTTTACGGTCATCTCGGACAGCTTAAGGCCAGAAAAAAGTCTAATCCGGAAATGCTGATAGGCCTCTGCGGCTGTATGATGCAGCAGGAGGATATACTTGATTACATTAAAGAAAAATTCAGATTTGTTGATATAGTTTTCGGTACCTTCAACGTGTTCATGCTTGCCGAGCTCCTCTGCAGAAGATATGAGGAGAATAAGCAGGTTATTGAAGTTCTGCGTGAAGGCACGAGAAGCTACGAAAACGATCTTCCTGAGAACAGAAAATACAGCTTTAAGTCAGGCGTAAATATCATGTACGGCTGCAATAATTTCTGTACCTACTGTATAGTTCCGTATGTAAGAGGAAGAGAGAGAAGCAGGACTCCGGAGGATATCCTTGATGATATAAAACGTCTTGTCAAAGACGGAGTTACAGAGATCATGCTTCTTGGACAGAATGTAAATTCCTACGGCAAGAAATACATGGATGAAAGCAGTATCGTGGCTGAAAATCCGGATTACGATTTTCCAACGCTTCTTACAGATGTATGTAAGATAGATGGAATAAGACGTGTCAGATTCATGACGAGTCATCCGAAGGATCTTTCGGACAAGCTTATCGAGGTTATAAGAGATAATCCAAAGGTGTGCAGACATATGCACCTTCCGGTACAGGCAGGTTCGACCAGAGTCCTTCAGGCTATGAACAGGCATTATACCAGGGAGAGGTATCTGGAAATAATCGATAAGCTGAGAAAGGAAGTGCCTGATATTTCTATCACGACCGATATAATGGTAGGCTTTCCGGGCGAAACCGAGGAGGATTTCCTTGAAACGGTTGACCTTGTTGAGAAGGTTGGATACGATCAGGTGTTCACATTCATTTATTCAATAAGATCAGGAACCCCTGCGGCTGACATGGAGCAGGTGCCTGAGGATATAGTTAAGGACAGATTCGACAGGCTTCTTAAGGTTGTTAGTGAGAAGGCCAGAGAAAGAGTCGGAAGATTTAAGGGGACTGTAAATGAAGTCCTCGTTGAGGATATAGATTCTCATGACGATACTATGGTTACCGGAAGAATGAATAACAATACGATAGTTCATTTCAAGGGCTGTGCCGAAATGATCGGCAGTTACGTAAATGTAAAGCTTACCGAAGAGAAGGGCTTCTATTATATCGGAGAGCTTGCAGGAGAGTAAAATGGCTGAAGAGAAACTGTCTCCTATGATGGAGCATTATTTAAAAACAAAGGAAGAATATAAAGATACTATACTTTTTTACAGGCTCGGCGACTTTTATGAAATGTTTTTCGATGATGCACTTCTTGTATCTAAGGAGCTTGAGCTTACACTGACGGGCAAGGACTGCGGCTTAAAAGAGAGAGCGCCTATGTGCGGCATTCCGTTTCACGCTGCAGATCTTTATATTACAAAGCTTGTTGATAAGGGCTACAAGATAGCTGTATGCGAGCAGGTTCAGGATCCTAAGCTCGCAAAAGGTCTTGTAGAGAGAAAGGTCGTAAAGATAGTAACTCCGGGAACCAATATGGCTCCGGAGACACTTGCTGACGACAGAAATAACTATATCATGTGCATTTCCTACAGCGGAGAGGATTTCGGTATAGCTGTAAGCGATATCTCAACCGGTATCTTCCTTACAACAACTGTAAATGAAGCCTCCAAGGTAGTTGATGAGATCAATAAATTTGAACCAAGTGAGATAATCTATCAGGAGCAGTTCCAGATGTCCGGAGTGGACATAGGACCGGTATCTGAGAAGCTGAGTATCAGCTGCAGTACTGCGCCTTCAAGATATTTTATCTATGATGACTGTGAGAGACTTCTTAAGGAGCATTTCAAGGTGTCAAGTCTTGAGGGCTTCGGACTTAAGGATTTTGATTCGAGTCTTATAGCTTCGGGAGCTCTTCTTAAATATCTGTATGATACACAGATGAGCGTTCTCGAACAGATCAATAATATCAAGATATATTTTGCTGATCAGTATATGCTCATAGATTCAGCAACAAGAAGGAATCTTGAGATCACAGAGACCATACGTGACAAGAAGCGTACAGGGTCTCTGCTTTGGGTTCTGGATAAGACCAAAACTGCTATGGGTGCCAGAAAGCTTAGAAGCTTTGCCGAACAGCCGCTGCTTCGTAAGGCAGAGATCGAGAAGAGGCTTGATGCCATTTCCAGCCTGAATGACGATCTTATCAGCAGAGATGAGATGAGGGAGTATCTCGGTTCAATATATGATCTCGAGAGACTTATGACAAGAATCTCCATAAGAACAGCAAATCCCAGAGATCTTCTCAGCTTCAGAAATTCTCTTAAGCTCCTTCCGTTTATTAAGAACCTCATCAAGGAGTTTGATTCGGATATTTTCAGGGAAATGTATGAATGCTTTGATCCGCTTACGGATCTTTACGAGCTTATAGACAGTGCCATAGATGAGGATGCACCGATCACTGTTAAGGAAGGCGGCATCTTCAAGGCAGGCTACAGCCCGCTTATCGACGAATATAAAGAGATCAGAATGAACGCCAAGGGACTTCTTGCGGCTCTCGAAGATAAAGAGAGAGAAAAGAGCGGCATCAAGACTCTTAAGATAAAATACAATAAGGTGTTCGGTTATTATATAGAGGTTACAAATTCATTTAAGGATAAGGTGCCTGATTATTTCATAAGAAAACAGACCCTTACAAATGCCGAAAGATTCACTACAGATGAATTAAATGAGCTTTCCGATAAAATACTCGGCGCAGAGGATAAGCTGTACGCACTTGAGTATGATGAATATACTGCGCTCAGGGATAAGCTTGCTGCCGAGACTGTTAGAGTTCAGAAAACAGCAGAGAATATAGCGATTGCCGATGTTTTTGCATCGCTTTCCTATGTTGCGGTAAGAAATGGATACGTCAGACCATCCATCAATGAAAATGGTGTGATAAACATCAAAAACGGAAGACATCCGGTTGTAGAGAAGATGATCTCGGGAGATTCGTTTGTTCCGAACGATACATACCTTGACAATGAAAGCAGCAGGATCTCAGTTATCACCGGTCCGAATATGGCCGGAAAATCAACTTATATGAGGCAGACTGCTATAATAGTACTGATGGCTCAGATGGGTTCATTTGTGCCTTGTGAAAGTGCGGATATATCTCTCTGCGACAGGATATTTACAAGAGTCGGAGCGAGTGACGATCTGGCTTCGGGGCAGTCAACATTTATGGTTGAAATGAGTGAGGTTGCGAACATCCTTAGAAATGCAACAAGTAACTCGCTTATCATACTTGATGAGATCGGAAGAGGTACTTCTACATTTGACGGACTTTCTATCGCATGGGCGGTGGTAGAGTATATAGCAGACAGTAATATTCTCGGCGCTAAGACTCTCTTCGCAACACATTACCATGAGCTTACAGAGCTTGAGGGTAAGCTTTCTTCAGTTAAGAATTACTGTATAGCCATAAAGCAGCAGGGTGAGTCGATAGTATTTATCAGAAAGATCATAAGAGGCGGTACGGACCGTTCTTACGGTATCGAGGTTGCAAGGCTTGCCGGAGTACCGGAGGCTGTCATTGAGAGAGCAAGAGATATAGCGGATTTCCTTGCTGAAGAGGATATTACAGGCAAGGTAAGAGAACTGAATGCTGTCGGTGCGATCGAAACTGCCGGCGAGAAGAAAAAGAACCGTAAGAAGACTGATGAGGAGCTGGGACAGCTTTCATTTTTCGGCAGTGCTGAAGAGATCAGCATAGCTTCAGAGTTAAAAACACTTGACCTTAACAATATGACTCCTATGAGTGCAATGCTCTATCTGCAGGAGCTTAAAAAGAGACTTAACAGTTAATATAGTTACAGATGAAAAGTATGACATATTTTTGTTCGGTTGTATATAATACACCCTCTCAGGAATATGTCATACTCAGTTTATGGATAAAAACGGAGCCTTAAGAAAATGATAAATATCCTTGATCAAAGCACAATTAATAAGATAGCAGCAGGCGAGGTGGTCGAAAGACCAATGTCAATAGTAAAGGAGCTTGTTGAGAATTCAATCGATGCGGATGCAAGCCAGATAACTGTAGAGATAAAAGACGGCGGACTCAGTTATATCAGAGTTACAGATAACGGAAATGGTATCGAGAAGGATGATATACGCCGGGCCTATATGAGGCATGCTACAAGCAAGCTTTCTACAGCAGAGGACCTTGTTGGAGTAATGACTCTCGGCTTCAGAGGTGAAGCTCTGTCAACCATAGCAGCTGTTACTGAAACAGAGATGGTGACTAAGACGAGAGACAGTCTGACAGGTATAAAATATGTTATAAACGGCGGTCGTGAGGAAAGCTTCGGGGAAGTCGGTGCGCCGGACGGAACGACCATCATTTCCAGAAATATATTCTTTAATACGCCTGCAAGACTTAAATTCCTTAAAACTGCAATGACAGAGGGTTCATATATAAATGACCTGATAGTGAGGATAGCCCTGTCGCATCCGACCATAAGCTTTAAGCTTATTGCAAACGGAAAGGTAACAATCAGTACTTCCGGAAACGGAAAGCTGAAGGACGTGATCTACGCTGTTTACGGAAGAGATATCACTGCGAACCTTCTTCCTGTAGATTACAGCGAGAACGGAATAAGTGTTTCGGGATATATAGCAAAACCATTTATATCGAAGGGCAACAGAAGCTTTGAAAATTATTTCGTGAATGGACGATATATTACAAATCCGATCATTGCGAAGGCGATAGAAGAGGCCTACAAGACATCCATAATGATGCATAAATTTCCTTTTACCATGCTTTCACTAAAGCTTGATCCGAAAATGTGTGATGTAAATATACATCCGACCAAAAAGGAATTTAAATATTACAACGAAAAAGCGCTTTTCCATACGGTTTACCATGCGGTTTCCGATGCGCTCACAGGTAAAGAGATCATTCCGGACTTTAATCTGGATAAGAAAAATGCAGAAGATCAGAAAGCTGCTGCGGAAGGTACCGTTAATGTAAAGAAAGCAGAGACGAGTATTAATAATAATGTCAATTTAAAGCAAACAGAAGTAGATGCCGCGAGTAAGCAGTCGGATGTAAGCGCTGCAGTAAAGAATGATTCAGGAAGCAGTTTGCATAATAAAACAGAAAGTTTCAGCGTAAAGAGGCCGGAGGCAAAGCCTGCAGCACAGCGCAGTTCATATTCAATACTTGAGAAGCTTCTCCCGCCGGAGTATCTGTCTGAGGTTAATGAGAAGAAAGCATTTAACTTTGCTAATAAAAAAGAGACTGTGGAAGCGTCTTCTGAGGAAGCGATTAAGACACAGGCAGAAAAGACAGAGAAGATAGTGGAAGATATCCGAAAGGAAACGGCTGCCGAGAAGGAGGTTCGCGAGACTCAGAGAAGTCTTTTTGAGGATGATTACATATCAAGCGAGGCTATATCACATCACAGAATACTCGGGCTTGCCTTTGATACATACTGGATCTCGCAGTATAACGACGCATTATATCTGATGGATCAGCATGCAGCACATGAGAAGGTGAATTATGAGCATTTCATGAAGGCTTTTAAAGAAAGAACGGTTGTATCTCAGAGAGTATTTCCGCCTGAAGTAATCTCTCTTTCGGCATTAGAAATGAATGCTGTGGTTGAAAATCTGGAATTCTTCAGAAAATGCGGCTTTGAGATTGATGAATTCGGTGGAAATGAAGTAAGGATCAGTGCACTTCCGATAAGTTATATTGATTTTTCGGGAAGAGAGGTATTCCTTGAATTTGCATCATATCTTGCTCAGAACATTACAGGAATAAATGAGGATATATTTGTAACAAGACTTGCAACTATGGGCTGCAAGGCGGCTGTCAAGGGCAACCAGAGAATATCGATAGATGAGGCGCAGAGGCTTATCGAGGACCTTTTAACACTCGATAATCCATATACCTGCCCGCATGGAAGACCTACTATAATTAAACTGACCAGGCAGGAGCTTGATAAGAAGTTTAAAAGGATAGTTTAGAATAAGTATGAAAACATCATCACCTAAGGCGTATTATCATTTGCCGGGACTTTTTGAGTTTTATGAACTTTATAAGAGATTTTTGCCGATTTTTTACGGGCACAGGGAGTATTTTTATGAATGGTGCGAGATAGGCTCAATCTATGGGGCTCCGATGGACTGTATCTGGGGCGGAGGAAGAGTAGGTTTCGGTGATGAGGACACTGAAAATGTGATTAAGCTTCTTGCAGAATATAATATCTCTGCGCGGCTTACCTTCAGCAATTCATTACTTCGCAAAGAACATTTACAGGATAAGAAATGTAATGAAATATGTGCAGCATTTGAACATTGCGGAAAAGCGGTGAATGGCGTAATCATTTATTCTGAGCTTCTTCTGAAGTATCTTAAAGAAAAATACCCGGGCTTTTATTTTGTATCTTCAACCACCAAGGTTCTGACAGATTTCCGGCAGTTTAAATCAGAGCTTGAACGCGACGACTTTAGATATGTTGTTCCGGATTTCAGACTGAATAAAAGGTTCGAAGAACTTAAAAACCTGACTTATATAGAGAAGCAGAAGGTGGAATTCTTATGTAATGAATGCTGCTGGTTTGATTGTTACGACCGGAAGGAATGCTACCAGAGTGTTAGTAGAAAAAGTCTAGGCGAAGACTTAAGTGAGCATATTTGTGTATCGCCGGATGCATCACGAGGGTACAGATTTTCGGATGCGATGAATAATCCCGGATTTATAGGAACTGAAGATATCCTGAATGTATATATGCCGGAGGGATTTTCTAATTTTAAGATCGAAGGACGTGGTCTGGGAAGTGCTTTGATACTGGAATTTCTTCTTTATTATATGACTAAGCCTGAATACCGGCTTAAGGTAAGGGAAGAAATATACCTTGACAGTATGCTTGATCTGTTCTGAAAATGCTTAATATAAAAGAACAGAGAAATTGCAGGAGAATTAATCAGGATTATAGGTGAGATCATGAATAATATATCAAAACCATTAATAATACTAACAGGACCTACAGCAGCAGGCAAGACTGCGCTGTCTCTTTCGCTTGCAAAGAAATGCGGAGGAGAGATCATTTCAGCAGATTCAATGCAGGTTTACAGGAGAATGGATGTTGGAACCGCAAAGATCATGCCGACGGAAATGCAGGGTATAAGACATCATATGATCGATATCCTTGAACCAACGGAGGCTTTTAATGTGTCGCTTTTTAAAGAATATGCGAAGAAAGCGGCAGAGGATATATACAGAAGAGACGGACTTCCGATAGTTGTTGGCGGAACAGGCTTCTATATACAGGCTCTTTTATATGATATTGATTTTACAGAGGAAACCGGGGATTTTTCGTACAGAGAAGAGCTGGGAGCTATCGCACAGGAAAATGGTGGAGAAGATAAGCTTTATGATATGCTGAAGGAGATAGATCCTGAATCGGCTGAAGCTATACATAAGAATAATGTTAAAAGAGTCATCAGAGCTCTTGAATTCTATCATAATACAGGGATGAAGATTTCTGTTCATAACAGTATTGAAAAAAATAAGACTTCGCCGTATAATTTTCATTACTTTGTGCTTACAATGGACAGAGAAAAGCTGTATAAGAATATAGATCTGAGAGTCGATAAGATGGTTTCTGCCGGACTTTTCGAAGAGGTTGAAGGACTTCTCCGGGAGGGCTTAAATGAAGACCATATATCCATGCAGGGAATCGGCTACAAGGAGGTCATGGATTTCTTCCGCGGCCGCTGCACCAGAGAGGAATGCATCGAAAACATCAAGCTGAATACAAGACATTTTGCAAAAAGGCAGCTGACATGGTTCAGACGTGAGAAGGACGTGATCTGGATCAACAAGGACGAATATAAAAATGATGAAGAGATCCTGAATTTTATCATGAATAAGATACGTTAGAAAGGTTATTTTACATGGACGAATTAAAGAATTATTATATGTCACTTGGAATTGACAGCAAGGTTTATGATTTTGCTGTTTCTGTAGAGAAGGAGCTTAAGGAGCGTTATGAGAAGATAGACCTGATAGCAGAGCAGAACACTGTCAAGGTCATTAAGGCTATGCAGGATGCAGGACTTTCAGAGAGTCATCTGTATGGTTCGACAGGCTACGGTTATAATGATATCGGCCGTGACACCCTTGAGAAGATATATGCGAATGTATTTCGGACTGAGGATGCGCTTGTAAGACAGCAGATCACCTGCGGTACGCATGCACTGACTATAGCTCTTGCAGGAAATTTAAGACCGGGAGATCGCATACTTTCTATAGCAGGCAAGGTCTACGATACCTTACAGGGCGTTATCGGCGTGAGAGAGGAAAAGGGTTCTCTTGCCGAGTTCGGTATAGGATATGATCAGGTTGATCTTAAGGCTGACGGAAGCTTTGATTTTGAAGGCATAAGAAATGCCATCACACCTGCAACTAAGCTTGTTGAGATACAGAGATCGAAGGGCTATGATACCAGAAAGTCACTCAGTGTTCCTGAGATCGCTGAGGCTATAAGATTTGTTAAGAGCATAAGAAGCGACATCATAGTAATGATAGATAACTGCTATGGTGAATTTGTCGATACAGTTGAACCGTCAGAGTTCGGCGCAGATATGGTCGTTGGCTCTCTTATCAAGAATCCGGGCGGCGGACTTGCAAAATGCGGAGGATATATCTGCGGAACGAAAGAATGCGTTGAAAATGCAGCTATCAGACTTACGACTCCGGGCCTTGGCAAGGAGGTCGGAGCAAGTATCTCTGCAACAAGAGATTTCCTTATGGGACTTTTCTTTGCACCGACTGTTACTGCAGCGGCTCTTAAGGGAGCTGTCTTTGCTGCTAATGTATATGAAAGACTTGGCTTCACAGCTGTTCCGAACAGTACAGAGGAGAGAGCAGATATTATTCAGGCTGTAACACTCGGTTCTGCTGATAATATAAGAGCTTTCTGCGAGGGAATCCAGGCAGCGGCTCCGGTAGACAGCTTTGTAACTCCTGTTCCATGGGCTATGCCGGGCTATGACTGCGACGTTATAATGGCAGCGGGAGCATTTGTATCAGGCTCATCTATCGAGCTTTCTGCAGATGCACCGATGAAGGAGCCTTATGCGGTATATTTCCAGGGAGGACTGAATTATCCGCATGCCAAATTTGGAATTATCATGTCTTTACAGAAAATTGTAGAAAAAAATAAAGGTTTATTGTAAAATTCAAATTATCTCATTCTGCATTGGAGAGGCGGAAAGAGGTAAAAATGAATATTGAAAAAGAAAAAATGAAGATCAGCAGTATGTATGCTGAAGAAAGACCAAGAGAAAAGGCTGTAAGTATGGGCATAGAAAGCCTGTCAGATGCAGAGCTCCTCAGCCTTATTCTTGGCAGCGGGAACAAAGACGAAAATGTCATCATGCTCGCACAAAGGGTGCTGAATGCACACACTGTACATAAGGGGCTCATAGGACTGAAATACTTGTCATTTCATGATCTGCTTCGTATAAACGGTATCGGAAGGGTCAAAGCCTGCCAGCTGATGGCTGTATCCGAGCTGTCGAGACGTATGGCTATGTCAGAAAGAAGAGAGAGGGTAAGCCTTTCTTCACCTTCCGCGATAGCTGATTATTTCATGGAATACTGCAGGTTTCTGACCAGAGAAAAGGTCATAGTCATGTTTCTGTCATCTTCGAATGAACTGATAAAATGGCAGGAGCTGTCTGAGGGAACCGTGAACCGCTCGCTGCTATCACCGAGAGAGATATTTATAGAGGCTCTCCGCTGTGACGCTGTGAGCATTATACTAATACATAATCATCCGTCCGGGGATCCTGACCCGAGTGAGGTGGATATCATTTCCACGAAGAGGATCATTGAAGCCGGAAGGTATGTGGGTATTGAAGTTCTGGATCATATAGTTATAGGTGACAGGTCTTACGTTAGTCTTCATGAAAAAGGAATGATCTGATGAAAGCTTCTAAGAATAAAAGAGATATAAGTCCGAGATATCTTTTTCTCGCACTTACTGTTATATGCATCGTTTTTCTTGTTGTTTCGATCTTCTTCAAGGATCAGACAAGAAAGATAAGGAATTTCTTCGCAAATATCATAGTGCCCGTGCAGGAGAGCATGGACAAAGCCGGAAACGCTCTCTCAAAGGGACTGGATTATTTCGGAGATGTAAAGGAACTGAAGGACGAAAATGAAGAGCTCCGTGATGAGCTTAAAAAATACCGTGATGAGGCTTCGAGATATCAGGCTGAGCTTTCAGAGCTTGATGAACTCAGAAGCCTTTATGAGCTTGACGAAAAATATCCTGAATACAATAAAACCGCTGCAAGAGTCTTCTCTACAGATTCCAGCACATGGTTTAATGAGCTTTATATTGATAAAGGTCTGAATGATGGTATTTATGAGGGCTGTAATGTCCTCTGTGATAACGGGCTTCTCGGCATAGTTACGGAATCATTTGATAATTATGCAAGAGTAAGGGCCATAATTGATGACAGATCGAATATCACAGCCGAAGTCGGACGCGACAATGCGCTCTGCAATGTAGAAGGCAGTCTTATCAATATGCAGTCAGGCTATCTTCTTGTCAAGGATATCAATAAAGATGCCAAGGTAGAGATAGGGGACAGAGTAGTTACTTCAAATGTTTCCGACAGATATTTCTTCGGCATCACTATCGGATATGTTACAGAGGTGACTCTTGATCCGAATAATCTTACGAAGACAGCCAAGATCACAACGGCAGTAGATTTTACTGATGTCAAGGATGTACTTGTCATCACTGACAGAAAGCGGGTAGTTGATTATTAATGAGACGTGTTATTGTCATTGCACTGTTAATAATAATTTCATTTGTTCTGCAGACTACGGTCTTTAATTTTCATGATGCCGTGGGGCTTTCGCCGGATCTTCTTATCATCATTACGATGTCATTTGGAATTATGAGAGGAAGACGTGAAGGACTTCTCACGGGCTTTTTCTGTGGAATGCTTTATGATATTTTCTACGGCAGTCTGATGGGACCTTATATGTTCCTCTATATGACCATCGGCTATGTAAACGGCTTCTTCCACAGAAAATATCTCATGGAGGATGTCATGCTGCCGGTCATAATATCGGCTGTTGATGAGATTTTTATAGAATTTACTGTATATGTTTTTGCGTTTCTTTTGAGAAACAGACTGCAGTTCGGATATTATCTGGGACATTTTATACTGCCGAAAACGCTTTATACGGTAGTTGTTACAGTTGTGATATACAGGATTTATGTTTTGATCAATAAATATTTAAAGAAAAAGGTAAGTGAAGCTAAGAAATGAATCCGTTAAAAATGATAAAGGAATTTCTTGAGAACCTTAAGAATATCCTTTTGGATTATCTCCGGAGCAGGATATTTCCTGTAACGGTTTTAATGTTTTTTCTGTTCTTCCTTCTTGGAAGAAGGCTTTTTGTCCTTCAGATCAAGAATGGTGATGAATATCAGGTGGATTTCACTGTCCGTACCGAAAAGACCTTAACGATCGATTCGGTCAGGGGCAATATTTATGATGTCAAGGGAAGGCTTCTTGCATACAATAAGCTTACCTATGACCTGACATTCGGAAACAATAATTACATCACGAAACGGGCTGAAGAACTTGGAATATCAGAGAATATCCTCAAGAATCAGGTCGTTTATGATGTTATGCAGATTCTTAAGATATATAATGATAAGATAACCGTGGATTTCCCGATCGAATATAAGAACGGAGAGTATAAATACACGGCTTCGGGCATTTCGCTCAAAAATTTCCTGAGAGACGCATATTCAAAAAATACCATAAATGAGCTTACCGATGAAGAACTTGCAACACCGGCAGAGGATATAATCTATCATATGAGATTCGGAGGCTCGGATCTTCCGAACTTTGAGATCTCAGAGGATTATTCAAATGAAGATGCCATGACCATCCTTGCCTGCAGATATTCTCTCTGGCTTAACAGATACAGACAGTATGTGCCTGTAACGATAGCAGAGAACATCTCTGAGCAGAGCAGAGGCGTTATCCTTGAGCATAAGGACGAGCTGACCGGTATGGACATACTTGTACGTTCAGAGAGAGTCTATAATGATGCAAAGTATTTTTCCCAGATCATAGGCTATGTCGGAAGCGCAAGCGAGGAGGATCTTGCGTATTTCAATAAAGACGAGACGATAGTTCCTTATACCAGTGATGATGTCGTAGGAAAGCTGGGAATTGAAAGATATTGTGAGAGTGACCTTAGAGGTACCGACGGTGAGCAGACCATGTATGTCGATAATCTCGGTAAGGTTATCGATGTCGTGAAGGAAACTCCTGCTAAGGCGGGCTCGGACGTATATCTTTCCATAGACAGTGATCTTCAGAAATACTGTTACGACATGCTTGAGAAGGAGATTGCATCGATACTTCTTGCTCATATAACACCGAACGCATATCCGCCGGATGATAATAAGGATAATGAGATCCCTATAACCGACGTTTATTTTGCAATGTTCAATAACAATAATCTGAATTTAAAGAAAATGAACGCGGACGACGCAACAGCTCTCGAGAAGGACATTTATAACAGGATAGAGAACCGTAAGAAAAATGTCCTCAGTTATATCAAGGACCTTATCCTGGTAAATCCAGTCGATAATAATAATCTTTCGAAGGAGTATCAGGAATATATCGAATATATCTTTAAAAGCCTCGGAAGCGAGGATGTATATCTTTCTTCAAAGGTTGACCGTGACAGCAAGGAATTCAACAGCTACGTTAACGGCACTATGCCGGTTGCGGATTTCCTTCATTATCTTCTTGAGAATTATTATATCGATACCTCAAAGATAATAACCGAGAATACCTTCTATGATTCAGAAGAAATCTATAATGCACTTGCTTCCTATATCATAGAGAAGCTTTATAATGACAGTGAATTCGTAAATATGGTCATCCACACCATGATACGTGAAGGTTCGATATCAGGTGACGAGGTTATAAATCTTATCTACATCCAGGGCGTTCTGAATGCGGAAAATGATGAAGACTATGAGGAGTTCAGCCGTGCGGCTTTCGGACCGTATGAGTTTATGAGAAGAAAGATACAGAAGCTTGAGATAACGCCTGCTATGCTTGCGCTTGACCCTTGTTCGGGAGCTGTCATAGTAACAGATGCGCATAACGGTTCGGTCAGAGCTTTTGTAAGCTATCCAAGCTATGATAATAATTATCTTACGAATTCAATCGACGGAGACTATTACAATAAGCTCTTAAATGACAAGACCATACCGCTTTACAGCAGAGCCAGTATGATGAGAACGGCTCCGGGTTCTACATTTAAGGTTATTTCAACTATAGCCGGAGTTGAAGAGGGTGTTCTTGGGCTCGATGAAGAGATCGAGGATAAGGGTATCTTCGATAAGGTATATACCCAGCCGACCTGCTGGATCTACAGAGAGAATAATATGACTCACGGAACCATCGATATCTCGAAGGCTCTGGATATATCGTGCAACTATTTTTATTATGAAGTAGGATACAGGCTTTCTGATCAGAACGGATATTATAATGATGGACTCGGACTTTCAAGGCTGAATAAATATGCTGCAAAGTTCGGATTTGATGATTACTCCGGTATAGAGCTTGATGAAACGTCGCCTCATATGTCTGATAACGACGCGGTTACAAGTGCTATCGGTCAGGGTACGAA
>ONVE01000165.1 GCA_900321215.1 uncultured Eubacterium sp.
GCCGTTCATCGGTAAATGTAAGGAGTCTGTATGGCAGTACAAGAGCATGTGGGAGGAGTTCTCCGGCAAGGTTGGTTTCTGGGCTGATATGGATGATCCTTATGTAACTTACCATAATGATTATATAGAGTCTGAATGGTGGGCACTTAAAACTATCTGGGACAAGGGTCTCCTTTACAAGGGCTTCAAGGTTGTACCTTACTGTCCTCGCTGCGGAACTCCGCTTTCGAGCCACGAGGTTGCCCAGGGTTATAAGACAGTTAAGGAGCGTTCTGCAGTAGTAAGATTCAAGGCTATAGATCCTGATGCAGCTGAGCAGTACTATTTCCTTGCATGGACAACAACACCATGGACACTTCCTTCAAATACTTATCTTTGCGTAAATCCTGATGAGAACTACGTAAAGGTTAAGGCAGTTGATGGTTATACATATGTTCTTGCCGAGGCACTTCTTGATAAGGTTATCGGCGGACTCCTTGATATTAAGGATAAGGAAGGAAATGCCAAGTTTACTGCAAATGCAGATGGCAAGGCATATGAGATCCTTGAGACTTACAAGGGTTCAGAGCTTGAATATAAAGAGTACGAGCCGCTCTTCGCATGCGCAGGAGAGAAGGCTGCAAAGCAGCACAAGAAGGCTCATTTCGTTGTATGTGACGGATACGTTACTATGGAAGATGGTACAGGTATCGTTCATATCGCTCCTGCATTCGGTGAGGATGACGGACGTGTTGGACGTAAGTACGAGGGACCATTTATCCAGTTCGTAGACGGAAAAGGTAATATGACAGAGGAGACTCCATTTGCAGGTCTCTTCGTTAAAGATGCAGATCCAAAGGTACTTGTTGACCTTGAGGAGAGAGGACTTCTCTTCGCTGCACCTAAGTTCGAGCATGACTATCCACATTGCTGGAGATGCGACACACCACTCATCTACTATGCAAGAGAGTCATGGTTTATAAAGATGACAGCTGTTTCTGATGAAATGGTTGCAAATAATAATACAGTTAACTGGATACCGGAAGGTATCGGTAAGGGACGTTTCGGCGAGTGGCTGAAGAACGTTCAGGACTGGGGAATCTCACGTAACCGTTACTGGGGTACTCCGCTCAATATCTGGGAGTGTGCAGAGAACGGCAATCAGATCTCTATCGGAAGTATAGCTGAACTTCGTGAGAAGGGCTATATCCTTGGCGAGAATGGCGAGAAGCTTCCTGTTCCTGAAGATATCGAGCTTCACAGACCATTTGTTGATGCAGTCATCATCGATGATCCTGAATCAGGACTTCCTATGAAGAGAGTACCTGAGGTTATCGACTGCTGGTTCGATTCAGGTGCGATGCCATTTGCACAGTGGCATTATCCATTTGAGAACAAGGACATCTTCGAGGACAACTTCCCGGCTGACTTTATCTCAGAGGCAGTTGACCAGACAAGAGGATGGTTCTATTCACTTATGGCTGAGTCAACACTTCTCTTCAACAAGGCTCCTTACAAGAACGTTATCGTACTTGGTCACGTTCAGGATAAGGACGGACAGAAGATGAGTAAGTCTAAGGGAAATGCAGTTGATCCGATGGAAGCACTTAATAAGTACGGCGCAGATGCTATCAGATGGTATTTCTATACCAACTCAGCACCTTGGCTGCCTAACAGATTCCACGAGGACGCAGTTCTCGAGGGACAGAGAAAGTTCATGGGAACTCTCTGGAATACATATGCATTCTATACACTCTATGCTGAGATCGATCAGTTCAATCCGCTGGAATACAGCCTTGAATATGATAAGCTTTCAGTTATGGATAAATGGCTTCTCAGCAAGCTTAACTCAGCAGTTAAGGCATTTGATGAGCAGCTTGGCAATTACAGGATTCCTGAAGCAGCAAAGGTTCTTGCTGAGTTCGTGGATGATATGAGTAACTGGTATGTAAGACGCTGCCGTGAGAGATATTGGGTTAAGGATATGCCTCAGGACAAGATAAATGCTTACATGACACTTTATACAGCTCTTGTAACAATCTGTGAGGTTGCAGCCCCTATGGTTCCATTCCTTACAGAGAGCATCTATCAGAATCTTGTAAGAAATATTGATAAGGACGCTCCTATAAGCATCCACCTCTGCGACTATCCGGAGGTAGATGAAAAACTTATCGACAAGGAACTCGAGGACAACATGGATGAGGTTCTTAAGTGCGTTGTATTCGGACGTGCAGCAAGAAATACCTCAAACATCAAGAACAGACAGCCTATAGCTAATATGTTCATTAAGTCTGATAAGGAGCTTCCTGCATTCTTTGTTGATATCATCAAGGATGAGCTTAACATCAAGAATGTTGAGTGGAAGGAAGACGTTTCAGAGTTCTCTACATACATTTTCAAGCCGCAGCTCAGAACTGTTGGTCCTAAGTATGGAAAGTGCCTTGGAGGCATCAAGGAATACCTTGCAAATGTAGATGGTAATGCTGCCATGAAGACACTTAAGGAAACAGGAGCACTTACATTTACAGTAAATGACACAGAGATTTCTCTTCTTGAAGAGGATCTTCTTATAGAAGTTGCAAAGTCAGATGATTTTGTAACAGAGGGTGATAACTATGTAACCGTCGTTCTCGATACAAGGCTTACACCTGAACTTATCGAGGAGGGTTATGTAAGAGAGATCATTTCCAAGATTCAGTCAATGCGTAAGGAAGCAGACTTCGATGTTACTGACAGGATCAATGTTTACGTTGAAGGAAATGATAGAATCTCTGAGATCATCGCTGCTAACAAGGATGTGATAAGAACTGCTGTTCTTGCAGATTCTGTTATTAGCGGAGAGACAAACGGCTTCATCAAGGATTGGAACATAAATGGTGAAGACGTTAAGATGGGCGTTGCAAGGGTATGATAATTTTTAATAAAAAATCTGCATAATGATTTTCATAAGGGATCTGTGCACATATATGCCTGCGAGGGCGTATTACAGCAGTAGATGAGCGGACATATATGTGCGCAGATCCCGCAGGGATTATTTGGGGATTTTTATGATAAAGAGGAGGAAGATGAATGAAGAAAATTGCTGATTTTGATAAGGCGGCCTTTAAGCAGGAGGTTGTCAACAATGTAAAGACGCTCTACAGAAGGGATATCGAAGAAGCAACACCTCAGATGATATATCAGGCTGTAGCCTATGCTGTTAAGGATGATATTATTGACAGATGGATTGAAACCCACAAGGTTTACAAGAAGCAGAATGTCAAGAAGGTTTATTATCTTTCAATGGAATTCCTTATCGGAAGACTTCTTGGAAATAATATCTTAAGCCTTGGTTATTATCCACAGATCAAGGAAGCGCTTGATGAGATGGGCTTTGATATGAACTTTATAGAGGATCAGGAGAGAGATCCTGCACTTGGAAATGGCGGTCTCGGAAGACTTGCAGCATGTTTCCTTGATTCACTTTCTACTCTCGGTTATCCTGCATACGGATGCGGTATCCGTTACCGTTATGGTATGTTCAAGCAGAAGATCAAGGACGGATATCAGTATGAAGTTCCGGATGATTGGTTAAAGAATGGTTATCCTTTTGAGGTTAAGCGTGCAGAGTATGCCGTTGAGGTTAAGTTCGGCGGATACGTTAAGGTTGAGCAGAAGAACGGACGCAACCAGTTTGTTCAGGAAGGATACAGATCAGTACGTGCGGTACCATATGATCTTCCTGTTGTAGGATATGGCAATAATGTTGTAAATACACTCAGAATCTGGGACGCAGAGGCTCCACAGGAATTCAACCTTGAGTCATTCGACAGAGGTGAGTACGATAAGGCTGTAGAAGAGGCTAACCTTGCAAGAACTCTTGTTGAGGTTCTCTATCCAAATGATAACCACATCTCCGGTAAGGAGCTCAGACTTAAGCAGCAGTATTTCTTCATTTCTGCTTCAGTTCAGAGAGCAATCCTTAAGTTTAAGGAGAACAACGATGATATCCATACTCTTCCGGATAAGGTTGTATTCCAGTTAAATGATACACATCCAACAGTTTGTGTAGCAGAGCTTATGAGAATCCTCATGGATGAGGAAGGACTTGACTGGGATGATGCATGGGATATCACAACACATACATGTGCATACACAAACCACACTATCATGTCAGAGGCTCTTGAGAAGTGGCCTATCGAGCTCTTCAGCAGACTGCTTCCTCGTGTATATCAGATCGTTGAGGAGATCAACAGAAGATTCATCCAGAAGATTCAGGAGATGTATCCGGGCAATCAGGATAAGGTTAAGTCAATGGCTATCCTTTACGATGGACAGGTTAAGATGGCTCACCTTGCAATCGCTGGTTCATTCTCTGTAAATGGTGTTGCAAAGCTTCACACAGAGATCCTTAAGAAGAGAGAGCTGAAGGACTTCTATGAGATGAGACCGGAGCAGTTCAACAATAAGACAAATGGTATCACACAGAGAAGATTCCTTGCTCACGGAAATCCGCTTCTTGCAAAGTGGCTCAATGATAATATCGGTGATGGATGGATCACAGATCTGTCTCAGATCAGTAAGGTTAAGGTTCTTGTTGATGATCCAAAGTATCAGCAGGAATTCATGAATATTAAATATCAGAACAAGCTTCGTCTTGCTCAGTACATCAAGGAGAACAATGGTATCGATGTTGATCCAAACTCTATCTTCGATGTACAGATCAAGAGACTTCATGAGTATAAGAGACAGCTTCTCAATATACTTCATGTAATGCACCTTTACAACGAACTGAAGGAGAATCCGGATATGGATATGTATCCAAGAACCTTCATCTTTGGTGCAAAGGCTGCTGCCGGCTACAAGAGAGCAAAGCTTACTATCAAGCTTATCAACTCAGTAGCAGATGTTATCAATAATGATGCATCTATCGATGGCAAGATCAAGGTTGTATTTATCGAGGATTACAGAGTATCAAATGCAGAGATTCTTGTTGCTGCAGCTGATGTTTCAGAGCAGATCTCAACTGCTTCACGTGAGGCTTCAGGTACAGGTAACATGAAGTTCATGCTTAAC
>ONVE01000065.1 GCA_900321215.1 uncultured Eubacterium sp.
ACAACATAAGCTCCTCTTGACTTAACTTCCTTGACATTTGAAATGATCTTGCTGTATACATCCTTCTCTGTAGCGATAGCGATAACAGGAACATTTTCAGAGATAAGCGCGATAGTACCGTGCTTAAGCTCTCCTGCCGCATATGCCTCAGCGTGGATATATGAAATCTCCTTAAGCTTCAGTGATGCTTCAAGACTGAGTGTATAATCGATGCCTCTTCCGATGTAGAATACATCTGGAGATATCTTGATACGGTTTGCAACCATCTTTACAGCATTTGCGCTCTTAAGTGTCTCTTCGATTATGCTTCTTACATTTTCAAGCTTTGCGATGAAATCTCTTGCTTCTTCCTCAGAAATGATGCCCTTAACAAGTCCGTATCTGCATGCAAGAAGATACATTGCTGCTATCTGAACTGTATATGCCTTTGTACTTGCAACGGCAATTTCAGGACCTGCATGTGTATAAAGCACATAATCACTCTCTCTTGCTATGGTTGAGCCCTTAACATTTACGATTGAAAGAACAGGGCTGCCCTTTCTCTGTGCAAGACGCAGTGCTTCAAGTGTATCGATCGTCTCACCTGACTGTGAAAGAACGATAGTAAGTGTCTCCTTATCAATGATAGGATCCTTATATCTGAATTCTGATGCTATCTCTACAGTTACAGGAACTCTGAGCTTGCTTTCAAATACGTATTTTCCTACCATTCCTGCATGCATAGCAGTTCCGCAGGCAATAACAGTGATGTTCTTAATGCCTTCAAAAAGTGAATCGCTGATGCCATCCTCAAGAAGGTAAGGAAGACCGTTCTCTACACGAGGTCTTATAGTTCTGTCAAGTGCATCCGGCTGCTCATAGATCTCCTTCAGCATGAAATACGGATATCCGCCCTTCTGAGCAGAAGAAATATCCCAGTTAACCTCAAGGATCTCAGGCTCTACAACGTTTCCCTTCAGATCCTCGCACTTGATGCTTCCCTTATCGATAGTAAGAATATGATACTCCGGAACAACGAAATATCTCTTGGTATAAGGGATGATGGCTGTGATGTCAGATGCAATGATAGAATTATCTTCAAATGAAGCTGCAACCATCGGGCTGACATTTCTTACAGCATATATAAGTCCCGGATGATCCTCAAACATGATGCATAATGCAAATGAACCGTTGATCAGATCAACTACCTTTCTTATGGTTTTGATAGGATCACCGTTATAAATAGTATCGAGAAGAGCAGCTACAACCTCTGTATCTGTCTCTGAAACGAGCTTGTTCTTAAGTCCGTATTCAGTGATAAGCTCTCTGTAGTTCTCAATGATACCGTTGTGGATAAGAACAACCTTTCCGGATTTGTGAGGATGAGCATTTACATTTGTTACTCCTCCGTGAGTAGCCCATCTGGTATGTCCGATACCGCAGAAGGCTTCATCCTTAAGGTCCATGGCTGCTTCTCTTAACTGGGCAACCTTTCCTGTTCTCTTTCTGATATTTATTCCATTTTCGCCAAGAACAGCTATACCTGCACTGTCATATCCTCTGTACTCAAGCTGCTCAAGACCATTGATAAGTATATTCTTTACCGGCTTACTTCCTGTAAATCCAATTATTCCGCACATAAAAATCACCACAAATTCCTAAGGCCCGCAGAACCTTCACTGATAAGAGGGCATAGTCTCCCCTCTTCAGAACCTGCACACCTCTGAATTTTCCCCTTTTCTTTTATTTTTTTATATGCACCGCTCCGCCTTTTTGTTCAGGAGTCGCCTCCCTTTTTGTAACGGAGCTTACGTATTGTGCGGTCCGGAAGGGCATCCGCCGAATACTTCGATAACCCTTCACCTCGTCAACTGAAAATCAGTCTGGCGCTAAAGTTTTTAACTTTTCGAAAGCCGTATCCTCCAAACAGCCGTTAGTATAATAACATAAAAGAGTCCGGATAGTAAAGCCCTATCATTTTTAAAGAATTGTGAATAAATGTATTGCTAACAGATATGGATATGATATAATCGAATGTAAGTTCGAGCATTTTAGGATTGTTCTGCCGGAACAGAACTAAACGATCGTAACAGATATCACATAATTTGGGGAAAGGTTTCTATTAGAAAGGCTGCATATGAAGGAAGAAAACGTAAAAAAACGTAAATATATCTGCATAGATCTTAAGTCCTTCTATGCTTCTGTGGAATGCCGGGAAAGAGGGCTCGACCCTCTAAAGGCAAAGCTTGTAGTGGCAGACGAGTCACGTACCGACAAGACCATCTGTCTTGCTGTATCTCCTGCCCTTAAGGCCTACGGAATTCCCGGAAGGCCAAGGCTTTACGAGGTAAAGCAGCGTCTCCTCGAGATCTTCCGCTCTACCGGCGAAGAGGTCGACTTTATCATAGCCCCGCCACAGATGGCCCGTTATATGAAGGTTTCATCAGATATCTATGCGATATATCTAAAATATATAGCCCCGGAGGATATGCATGTTTACAGCATTGACGAGGTATTTATAGATGTGACCGACTATCTTAAGCTCTACAACCTTACCGCCCACGAGCTTGCCGTCCGCATGATACGCGAGGTGCTCCGTACTACCGGCATCACTGCGACCGCAGGCATCGGTACAAACCTTTATCTGGCCAAGGTCGCTATGGACGTTGTTGCAAAGCACTGTGAAGCGGACAGCGATGGCGTGCGTATCGCCGAGCTTGATGAAATGAGCTACCGCGAAAACATGTGGAATTATACTCCTCTTACCGATATCTGGAGGATAGGTCCGGGCACGGCAAAGCGCCTCGGGGAGCACGGTATGTTCACCATGGGCGACGTTGCCCGGATGAGCATTATAAATGAACAGAAGCTCTACAACATTTTTGGTATAGACGCAGAGCTTCTGATAGATCATGCCTGGGGCATAGAGCCCACAGAAATGAAACATATCAAGAATTACAAGGCCGGCAACCGCAGCGTGAGCAGCGGTCAGGTTCTTTCATGTCCGTATACCGCTGAAAAGGCCCGCATAGTAATATTTGAAATGCTTGACGCCCTTGTGCTTGACCTTGTTGACAAGGGGCTCGTGACCGATTCTATCTCTATCGATCTCGGCTATGACAAGGAAGCCGTCGACAGCGGACTATATGTCGGCGAAGTACATACTGACCGTTACGGAAGGAATATCCCGAAGCATAGTCACGGTCTCATCCGCCTCGGCACCCATACAAGCTCCGGCGAGAAGATCATAGAACCTGCGATGCAGCTGTATGACCGTATCGTAAATCCTGCTCTTACGCTCAGAAGACTTAATGTCACCGCCTGCAACGTTCTTCCCGAAGAGGAAGGTGCATATCAGTATGACCTTTTCACTACTCCCGAAAAGCTGAGTGAGGAAAGGAAGCTGCAGGAGGCCATGCTCTCGATCAAGAAAAAATTCGGCAGCAACGCCATACTCCGCGGTACAAGCTTTGTTGAAGGTGCAACCGCGAGGGAAAGAAACTCACAGATAGGAGGTCATAAGGCGTAAATGGATATAGAAGAAACAAGAAGAAAATATAAAGACATCATAAACCTCGAGCGCCCCGTACACGAAAATGACTTCTTCTCCGCCGAACACCCGAAGATGGATGCGATGGAGAGAGCCAAGATCTTTGCTCCATTTTCAGCTCTCAGGGGACTAAATAAAACGCTTAACGCAAGGATCAGGATACCTAAGCCCGCAAATGACCTCACCCCGGAAAGAGAGGAAGAGATAAACCGACTTCTGATGAACCTTTCTCCGGGAGACATCGTAACCGCCATTATAAGAACTCCGGTGCAAAATGATGAGGGCTCAGACTTTTTCTACGAAAGGCTTACCGGTGCGGTAGCAAAGATAAAACCCGAAGAGGGATACATCCAGCTTATCAGCGAACGCATCCCTCTCAGTAATATTTATGATATTTCACTCAGCTGACAGTGCAGACTATTCCTGCCCTGTCAGTTTTTTAAGGTCTTCAACAACCTTTTCAATAGCTTCATTTGTTATACCGCCGAAGTTTCTGTAGCCTCTCAGCGGCATGAACTTAAGCACTGCTTCTGTCATCGCATCTGCCTCAGGATTATCAGGACTGATACCGAAAGCTGTTGCGTACTGTGCAGCTGCCTCCTTCATATAATCTCTTGTAAGAGGACATTCAAGAACCTCTCCTGTCTGCACATCCTTACTTATATAAGGAATATAAGTATATGTTCCGTCAAGTTCTATCTCCTCTGTAAGAGCTATATCTCTTGATGAGTGTCCGATCTCGATAACAAATTTACCTGCCGGCACCTCCCAGTTCTTTCTGTCTGTATCATAATAAGAGAAGGCTCTGCTATCAAGTTCAAAGCTTACCATTCCTGTCTCGCCCGGCTTAAGCTCTATCTTCTCAAAGCCCTTAAGCTCGTGCACAGGTCTTGTAACTCTCTTGGTCTTATCAGATACATAAAGCTGAACAACATCCTTACCTGCCATATCGCCGGTATTTTTAACCTTTACTGTAACAACCGCTGTATTTGCAGCACTGTCTGCAGTAACCTTAAGGTCAGAATATTCAAAGCTTGTATATGATAAACCATGTCCGAACGGATAAAGTACATCCATTTCCTTACTATCGTAATATCTGTAGCCTACAAAGATTCCCTCTGCGTAATTAACCTTATGTCCGGTTCCCGGGAAATTCAGGTAGCTTGGGTTATCTGAAAGCTTAAGCGGTATACTCTCGGCAAGCTTTCCTGAAGGATTAACCGCACCATAGAGAACGTCAACCACAGCCTCGCCTATACCTTCGCCTCCGAGATATGCCTCAACTATAGCTGAAACTCTGTCTGCCCAAGGCATTTCAACAGGCGAACCGTTGTGAAGAACTACTATCACCTGGATATCCAGCTTAAGCAGCGCCTCGATGACTCTGTTCTGGATCTCAGGAAGTCTCATATGCTCTCTGTCATAGCCCTCTGATTCAAATACGTCAGGAAGTCCGGCAAATACAACGATCTTATCAGCATTCTGCGCAGCCTTAACAGCTTCATCTATAAGCTTCTCAGCCTCTTCCTCCTTCGTAACATCTCTGTCTGCAGGGAAGCCCTTTGCATAATTGATGCTGCCGTATCTTTCGGCATATCTCTCCGCAAATGAAAGAGCCGAGCTCACTCTGTCAGTATTTATATGAGAGCTTCCGCCGCCCTGATAACGCGGCTTCTCAGCAAATTCACCGATAAATGCAACCTGCTCGCTCTTACCGATATTTCTTCTGAGCGGAAGTGCCTCTCCTTCATTTTTAAGCATTACTATGCAGTTTCTTGCGTACTCAACTGCCTTTCTATGATCCGCCTCACGACTGAATTCAGCCTTTGCAGCCTCCTCAGTGTTCTTTCCTTCAATTCCTTTATCTATAAGATTAAGAACATTTGTTACAGCCTTGTCGAGGTCCTCTTCTGCGAGCTTTCCTTCCTTGACAGCTTTAATAATAGAAGCTTCATTTACACCGTAGCTGCCAGGCATCTCAAGATCAAGTCCTGCAGCTATGCCCTTTATCCTGTCAGAAACGGCAGCCCAGTCGCTCATGACCAGTCCGTCATAGCCCCACTCGTCACGAAGCACATCCGTAAGAAGCCATTTGTTCTCGCTCGAATACTCACCGTTGATCTTGTTGTAGGAAGCCATAAATGTCCATGGAGAAGCCTTCTTCACAGCAGTTTCAAATGCATAAAGATATATCTCCCTGAGTGTTCTCTCATCCACCTCTGATGAGCCGTACATTCTCTCAAACTCCTGATTATTTGCGGCAAAATGCTTGATGGATGTACCAACACCCTCTGACTGAACACCATTGATATATGCCGCTGCAAGCTCACCCGCAACATACGGATCCTCTGAAACATATTCAAAATTACGTCCGCAGAGTGGTGAACGCTTAATATTTACAGCCGGTCCGAGTATAACCTGAACATCCTCTGCAAGACATTCCTTTCCGAGAGTCTGTCCCATTTCATACATCATTTTTCTGTCAAATGAAGCCGCTGTCGCGCAGGCTGCAGGGAAGCATACAGCATTGATAGTACCGCCCTGTCCATAATTCATCTTATCCTCCGGACGCTTAAACTGCTTTCTGAGTCCGTGAGGGCCGTCGCTTACCATTACCTGTGGGATTCCAAGCCTCTCAATAGGGCAGGTCGTCCACATATCAAATCCGGCAACCATCTTGGCCTTTTCTTCAAGTGTCATATCCTTTAACTTTTCTGCAAATTTCATATTAACCTCCTGAAATACATTTTACATAGTTTACTTACCGATGCATTTCCCGCAGGATTCTCTCTCCACAAGATAGCAGGAAAGCTGTGCCTTAAGCGGTGTTTCGATACTAAGTCTCGACATTGCATACACAAGATTTGCTCCGTGCTGGCCCATTTCATAAACAGGGGCATGCATGGTTGTAAGCGCCGGCTCCGAGAAGCGGCTCATCTCCGAATCATTTATCCCTATCACAGAGATGTCCTCGGGAACCTTGAACCCGTGCTCCTTAACAGCCCTTAGGACTCCGTACGCTATCGCATCACTTGCCGCAAATACAGCAGTAAGCGGTACTCCGGATTCTAACAGCCGGTTCATCATCTCATAGCCTGAAGATGTACTGAACTGTCCCTCCATCACAAGTCCTTCCGTAGAAAGCCTGTTCTTATTCATGAAGCTCAGATACTCCTTCTTCCTCGCATCAAGGATCGCATCCGTTCCAGATGCAAACTCGCGGCCGCCGATATAAGCGATCCTTCTGTGTCCGAGTCCCTTAAGATATTGAAGTGCCTCTCTTGCCGCAGCCTTAAAGTCTATGGTAAGAGTCGATACCTCTTTGCTGTCAACGGACATATCGATGAAGATGACATTTTTACATATTGTTAAAAGTTCGCGGGTTTCTTTGACGCTGAATTTTCCGATACAGATAAGGCCGTCCAATGCACTGATGACCTCTCTGTAGTTTGCGTCTGATCTGTAGGCCCTGACTATGGATATAGAGTTTCTGATACAGTAGTCCTCTATTCCCTGACGCGCTCTCAGATAATAATCATCCCTCTGCTCCTCCTCTGCGGAGAACCACTGAAGTATGCCTATCCTGAAAGCTGCCTTGTCGGTGCCTGTCTTCTTGGTATAATGAAGCTCTTCCGCAACAGCGAAAACCCTTATCCTGGTTTCCTCCGTAACCGAAAGTGTGCTGTCATTGTTTAATATTCTTGAAACTGTTGCAGGCGATACACCTGCCATCTGGGCTATCTGTCTTATAGTTGCCATATCATGCCTTTCAATATAGAAAACATCTGTAATGTTTACTCCCACGTTTAGTAAACATCATACCATATTGTTTACTAAAAGTCGATAACGAAATAGTATCATTTTTATAAAATAATTCTCCTATGATATATAAGTGTAGTTTCGAGCACTGCTTTGATCCGGGCAGC
>ONVE01000183.1 GCA_900321215.1 uncultured Eubacterium sp.
CAGACACCGCAGGATAGACAATCTCCAAAACCTGTTAAACCTAAGAAGAATAAAAAGAAGATAGCGATTATCATTTCTTCGGTATTTGCAGCATTGCTTCTTATAGCATGCGGAGTTATCTGGTTCCTTGGCTTCAGGGCTCCGGATAAAGAATTCTTTCTGGATGCTTTAACAAAACCGTCAGGCTACAGTAATGTCTACGGACAGCCTGATTCGTATTATCAGTGGTATTATATCGGCGGAATTACCGGTGAGAATGGTGTATATTCATTGGTAAAGGATGTAGAGGTCGTTGAATCAAAGTTTTCCTTCTTCAAGGGAAGTGCAAAGCTTATAATTACGATGGATGATGAGTATCTGACCAGAAAGATCAATGCGGATGTAAAGCTTTCAGGTACTTCGGGAAAATGGAAGATAGACAGTATTGATACTGATTTCAGTGATCCTGAGAATAAGATAGTCGAAGTAAAAAGATCAATATGCAGAGCAGCATATAACTCGACGTTTAGCTATAACAACGCCTATAATCTTGGCGAGTTTGATGAAAGCAGGATCGTAGGATTTGATGTCGAGGATTACGGAAATAATTCAAAGAGCTTTACCATTACATATAATGTCAGCAATCAGGTGGATAACAATACTATCAGTGGTAATGTACTGATCAAGGGATACTTTGATATCAATCCAGATTATAAGGATACTGATTACAGGACTAATCTTGTGGTTGATGACAGTCAGGTAGAGATAAAAACAGCTGAACAGCCTGTTAATCCGGGTGGAAACGACGACAGCAATAAGCCTGGAAACGACGACAGTACTAAGCCGGGTAATGATGATAATAAGCCTGGAAATGATGACAGCAATAAGCCAGGCAATGATGACAGCAATAAGCCGGGCAGCACTGGTAATAATCCGGTTGCAGGACTTCCTGATATCAATGATAATGTAATATATCTCTATAGCTGGAACAATGAATTTGGCAGTCTCATGGAGTATTTCTATGATAAATATCCTGAATATAAGAATCTTGTGGTATATAAGAATCTTGGACTTAATAGTACGGACGAAGCATATATAAATGCAGTCAGCAGTAAAATCGGAAGCTCATCTGAACCGCTTTCTATGGTTATGTATGATGGCGAATTAAACGGGGAACTTGATGACTCAAGATATGCTACGATGGAAAGCCTTGGAGTAGAAAAGTATTATAAGGATGCCTATGAATTTACCATAAATGAAGCAACCTTTAGCGGAAAGCTTAAAGGAATGTCACCGTATGTATGCCCTTCAGGCTTCATTTATAGGAAGGATATAGCTGAAGATGTACTTGGTACAAGTGATCCGGATGAGGTAAGAAAATTTGTTGATAACTGGAACAGTTTTGCTGATACAGCAGCCTTAATGAAAGAGGCGGGCTATTATATGCTCTGCAGCTCCGGCGATTTCTACCGTGGCTGCGGCCTTACATCTGACAAGGCGCTTTCATCCTCACAGCAGGATATTTATAACAGGTTTGTAAATAACGGATATTTTCATTATAACGAAGATAAGATGTGGTGGACTGAATGGAATGATGATATGAACGGAAACATCTTCGGATATTTCGGTGGAGACTGGATGATCAGTTATGTTATAAGTTCTTACACTGACTATCAGTGGGGCTTCTGTCCGGGACCTGAGTATCATCACTGGGGCGGTTCATATATAGCAGTGGCTGATGATTGTCCGAATAAGGGACTTGCTGCACTCATACTTTATACACTTTGCTGTGATAAGGATGTAGAGGCAGCTTATGCAAATGATAACTGGTATACACCGAATAATATGTCTGCCGCTCTGGAACTTATATCATTAGGAACACTCACCTGTGATACTAATATATGTCCACAGGCTATTGAAAAGTATAATGATGAAATAGCCAGAGGAATTAAATAGAAAAAGTATATTATTAATTTAGGAGAAGATATCGATATGATCAGAAGTATGACAGGCTTCGGAAGAAGCGAATATGTGGATGCTGACAAGAAGATAGGCATTGAGATCAAGTCTGTTAATCACAGATATTCAGACATAAATATCAAGATGCCGCGTAAATTCAACCAGTTTGAGGCTTCTATGAGAAATGTCCTCAAGGATTATGTTATAAGAGGCAAGGTTGATGTTTTCGTAACATATGAGGATTTTGCAAAGTCAAATCTTGTAGTAAAATACAATAAAGAGATCGCATCTGAGTATATTAATTATCTTGAGGAAATGAAGAATGAATTTGCTCTTACCGAAGAGTTTAAGCCTACGGTGATCGCTGATTTCCCTGAGGTATTTACTCTTGAAGAGAAGTCTGAGATCGACAGCAGCCTTTATGAGACCATAGAGAAGGTTCTCAGGGAAGCCGGAGAAAAGTTCTGCGAAGCAAGAGCAGTAGAGGGTGAAAACCTTAAGACAGATCTTCTTGGCAAGCTTGATGAAATGAATCAGATGGTAAGCGAGATCGAGCGTATGGAGCCGGAGATCATTTCTGCATATAAGGAAAAGCTCTGCAGCAAGTTAAAGGAGCTGATCGAGGCCGGTACGGTTGATGAGCAGAGGATAGCTGCAGAGGTTGTCATTTACGCTGATAAGATATGCGTTGATGAAGAGATAGTCAGACTTAAGAGTCACATTGATGGAACCAGAAAGATACTTACCGAAGGCGGAAGTGTCGGAAGAAAGCTTGATTTTATAGTTCAGGAGATGAACAGGGAATCAAATACCATACTTTCCAAGTCGGATGCACTCAGTGTTACCGATATCGGTATTGAGCTTAAGACTGTGATAGAAAAGATACGTGAACAGATACAGAATATCGAATGATAAAAATGTTTGGCAGGGAGGAATTAATATGAATAAAAAGGGCAAACTTATCGTAATATCAGGCTTCTCCGGTGCAGGTAAGGGAACAGTAGTTAAGGGACTTGTAGAAAAGTACGGATACAGCCTCTCAATATCAGCAACAACAAGAAATCCGAGACCGGGCGAGGAAGACGGAAGAGAGTATTATTTCAAATCAGTAGATGAATTCAAGAATCTTATCGATTACAACGGATTTATCGAGTGGGCTCAGTACGTTGATAATTTTTACGGTACTCCAAGAAAATTTGTTGAAGATGAAATCAATGCCGGAAGAGATGTCATCCTTGAGATCGAGGTTCAGGGTGCTATGAATATTAAGAATCAGTATCCGGATTCTGTGCTTATCTTTATCACAACAAAGGATAAGGAAACACTTAAGGCAAGGCTTACAGGCAGAGGCTCTGAGGACGAGGCAACCATTAAAAAGAGAATGAAGAGAGCGTCTGAAGAGGCAAACAGTATCGACAATTATGAATATATCGTTGTAAATGATGATTTAAGTACTTGCATTGATACGGTTAATTCTGTTATATTAAGCAGGAAGTGTGCAAAGGAGAACAATTTAGACTTCATAGCACAGATTAAGAATGAGTTTACATTGGAAGGAGATATATAAAGATGAGCGATACACTGCAGAAGAAATCAAGGGATGGAATGCTCCATCCATCATATTCAGATCTTATGGCAGTTGTTAACAGTGATGTTGAGCCGGGTGAGCAGCCTGTTGTTCAGAGCAGATACTCAATCGTTCTTGCAACTGCAAAGCGTGCAAGACAGATAGTTGGAGGAAGTTATCCTCTGGTTGAGGGCGGAGATAAGATGAAACCTCTCTCAGCAGCTGTTGAAGAACTGTACCAGGGAAAGGTTAAGATCGTAGGAGATAACGATTAATCATAAAAAAACTATTCGGGCGGACTTAAATGTCCGCCTGTAGTTTTCCATCGGGAGGATTATGAACGGTAGATTTGCAGATGTGATCATTGATATATCACATGAAAAGGTTGACAGGGTATTCCAGTACAGGATCCCGGAGGACCTTAAGGAAAAAATAAATATCGGAACGCCGGTCATCATCCCGTTTGGCAAAGGAAACAGACTGAGACAGGGATATGTGGTCGGTATAGGTGATGAGGCTTCATTTGATGAAGATAAGCTTAAATATATAGACAGTATTCCAAAGAAAAAGCTTTCCATAGAAAGTGAAATGATAGAGCTTGCGGGCTGGATGAAGGATTACTACGGCTCGACCATGATAGCAGCTCTTAAGACGGTTACTCCTGTTAAGGATAAAGTAAAGAAGAGGGCACCCTCAAAAAAAACCGGAGAATCGTCAGCTAAGACTGATGAGAAAAAGCCGGCAGCCGGCAGTCTGATTTCCGGTGGTGTACATACAGCTCCGGAAGGAAGCGTCACAGCAGACTTAGACGGACAGATAGTGCCGGAAGATGGAAGCCTTATCTCCGGTGAAGGAAAGATAGTGTCCGGTGAGTCACAGGAGATAGTATTAAATGATGAGCAGTGCAGGATAATCGAAGACTTCAGCAGAGATTACGAAGCCGGAATAAGAGGAAAATACCTTCTTCACGGAATTACCGGAAGCGGTAAGACAGAGGTTTATATTGAGCTTGTCAGAGAGGTCGTGCGTGAAGGGAAAAGTGCTATAGTTCTGATCCCGGAGATCGCTCTTACACTTCAGACTGTTGCAAGATTTGAAGCTGCCTTCGGCAACAGGATCTCAATAATCAATTCGAGACTCAGTAAGGGTGAGAAGTATGAGGAATTTGAGAAGGCGGCAAGAGGTGAGACGGATCTTATCATCGGACCGAGATCTGCACTTTTTGCTCCTTATGATAACCTTGGACTTATCATTATAGATGAAGAGCATGATAATGCATATAAAAGTGAAACTACTCCGAAATATCATGCCAGAGAAACTGCAATGGAGAGAGCAAGGATTTCAGGAGCAGCGGTTGTGCTTGGGTCTGCGACACCTTCCATTGAAAGCTTCTATAAGGCGGAGACCGGTGAATATAAGCTGTGGACCTTAAAGAACAGGGCCATGGGCAGTCTGGCAGAGGTCAGGGTGGTCGATCTCAGGGAGGAGCTTAAAAGCGGCAACAGGAGCATCATTTCCAGGGAGCTTTATGAAACCATGGACAGGGCCTTCAGTCAGAAGGAGCAGGTGATGCTTTTCATAAACCGCAGAGGCTTTAACAGCTTTGTATCCTGCAGGAGCTGCGGAAAGGTAGTTAAATGTCCGAAATGTGATGTTTCGCTGGCACTTCATAACGGAGGAAAGCTTATATGTCATTACTGCGGACATGAAGAGGAAATGCCAAAGAAATGTCCTTCCTGCGGTTCAGGTCTGATAGGAGGCTACGGTACAGGAACCGAGAAGGTTGAGGCTGCGGTTAAACAGCTTTTCCCTGATATCAGGACTCTCAGGATGGACAGAGATACAACAGCAACGAAGGATGCACACGCGAAGATAATCTCTGCCTTCAGAAGACATGAGGCGGACTGTCTTATCGGAACTCAGATGATAGTGAAGGGACATGATTTTGGAAATGTTACCGCAGTCGGTATAATACTTGCGGATCTTTCACTTTTCGATAATGATTATGAGTCGGCGGAGAGGACATTTGATCTTCTGACTCAGGCGGCAGGACGTGCCGGAAGGCGTGATAAGAAGGGGACAGTCATCATTCAGACCTATCAGCCGGAGCATTATGCGATAAGCTGCTCGGCATCACAGAATTATGAAGAATTCTATGATTATGAAATGTCGTACAGGAAGCTGCTGAATTTTCCTCCTGCGACACATATGCTGGGAATTCTCGTAACATCGAAGGATGAGGAGCTTGCGGACAGGGCTGCAAAGGATATGGCTGAGGCTGCCGGAAGAGTGCTTAAGGATTCCGAAAATGCGGTGATCACGGGACCGGGACCTGCTTATATAGGAAGAATTAATGAAAACTACAGAAGAGTTCTCTATGCACGAGAAGAAAAATATGATAAACTAATAAAACTGATAGATGAAGCTGACAGGCTTTTTAAGGATAAATATAACGGAACTGACTGTGAGCTGCAGTTTGATATGGATCCTATGGGGATCATTTGATAATAAGGAGATGTATAAATGGCAATCAGAAATATTCGTGTTGAAGGCGATGAAGTCCTCAGAAAGAAATGCAAACCTGTAACAAAGATGAATGCAAGAATAAGAGAGCTTATAGGTGATATGTTTGATACTATGTATGAGTCCAATGGAGTAGGACTTGCTGCTCCGCAGGTAGGTATACTTAAAAGGATAGTTGTTATCGATGTTATGGATGGCAGACCGCTTACTCTTATCAATCCGGAGATCATTTCCACAGAGGGCGAGCAGACCGGTGAAGAGGGCTGCCTCAGTCTTCCTGGACTTGCAGGAGATGTTACACGTCCGATGAAGGTTGTCTGCAAGGCGTTAAATGAAGAAATGGAAGAGATCACTGTTGAAGGTGAGGGACTTCTTGCAAGATGCATCTGCCACGAACTGGATCATCTTGACGGCGTTTTATATTGCGACAAAGTACTTGACGGACTTCACAGAGTTGATCTTCCTCGCGAAGAGGATCTTGCTGAAGAGACCGAAGATGACGAAGAAACTGAAGAGTAATTAATGATCGACGGCAGTCATTTGACTGCCGCTTCTTTCGTGATAACGCAGTGTAAATGATGGAGGTGGCGTTATGGATAAAAAGGATATACGTGTTGTTTACATGGGTACGCCGTTCTTTGCGGTGAATGCCCTTAAAAGTATAATAGATGACGGATATAATGTTGTAGGCTGCTACACCCAGCCTGATAAGATGCAGGGAAGAAGCAGCAAACTCATAGCATCACCTGTAAAGGAATGTGCGGCAGCTCACGGCATTCCAGTGTTCCAGCCGGAAAAGATAAGGCTTGAAGAAAATGTTGAAGAGCTTAGAAGCCTTGCACCGGACATTATAATCGTTGCGGCTTTTGGACAGATACTTCCGCTTAGTATTCTTGAAATGCCGAAATACGGCTGCATAAATATCCATGCATCACTTCTTCCGCGCTACCGGGGCGCTGCACCGATAGAGTGGTCGGTTATAAACGGCGAGAAGGAAACAGGCGTTACAACGATGTTTATGGCCGAAGGGCTTGATACCGGAGATATAATAGAAGAAGCTGTTACAGAGATAGGAGCAAAGGAAACTGCAGAGGAATTAAGAAGCAGACTTGCAGAGCTCGGTGCAGAGCTTATCCTCAGTACGATGAAGGCTGTTATCAGCGGAGACTTTAAGAGAACTCCTCAGGATGACAGTAAGAGTAATTATGCTGTAAGGCTTTCTAAGGAAATGGGCAAGGCTGACTGGAGCCTTCCGGCGGTAAAGATCGAAAGACTTATAAGAGGACTCCGCCCTTGGCCTGTAGTATATTCAAGCCTGAGCGGCAGGGGACTTAAGATCTATGCTGCTGATGTGGTTGAGGATATGTCGGGAGAACCGGGAGAGATAATTGAAGTAGGCAAGAAGAATTTTGTGGTTGCCTGCGGAGAGGGCGCTCTCAGGATCAGAATGGTTCAGCCTGAGGGAAAGAAAATGATGGATGCGGCATCATTTTTAAATGGCAACAAGCTTACAGTTGGAATGAGATTTGAATAACCGGAGTGTAATATGGCAGAAACGGCAAGAGATACGGCTCTGGATATCCTGTTGGATATAGAGCAGAAAACATTTTCAAATACGGCACTGGATAAGGGGCTCAGAAAGATACAGTTCAGCGATAAGTCCGAGAGAGCGTATGTTACAAGGACAGTCGAGGGCGTGACTGAATGCAGGATGCTGATAGACCATATCCTCGGACGTTATATTAAGATGAAATATGATAAGCTTCGGCCGATAGTAAGAAATGTTCTCCG
>ONVE01000005.1 GCA_900321215.1 uncultured Eubacterium sp.
GCCATACCGTCTGCGCTGCCGCTTGTCACACTTCCTGCCATGCTGTAAGACTTACCTTCAAATCTTCCGTAACTCTCCCCTTCGTCAGATTTTTCGTATATCTCATCTTTTTCATCCCTCTCATCCTCACTATGCTTTAAGCTTTTCATCAAGAGACACACAAGAAAAATGACAGCTGTAAATGCTGTATATTTAAGACTCTTTCTGCCAAAAACGATCAAAAGTATAAGAGACACTGCAAAAAGTCCGGCTCCAAATCCATAGAATAATATACTGTCAAATACAGTATTTTTATGCCGTTCCTGAGTCTTTATCTCCTCCGGTCTGCCCGGAAATTTCTTATCCGTATCAAAACCGTTCCCGGAATCATACACGGAAAAGTCATCCATACCATTGCAGGCAGCCTCATTTGCGCAGATTACATTTGTTATCTCTCCGGGTATCATTTTGCCGCTCCGGTCTTCTCCGAAGCAGCCGTAATCTTTTTCTACAGCAGCCTCCGGAGCCATCAGAAGCGGTACACCCCGACCGCTTCCGAAGCTCGCAAGGCTCTTTACAAATACTGACGGATTAAACCCTTCTCTTATGACATATCCGGAAAAATAATCATATATGCCTATAACCTCCTGCGGATTACTATGATCCATCACGGTCATCATATCCTCCATAAACTCCCTCAGCTGCCCGGCAAAAGAAGAAGAAAAACCGGGCACGCAGAGAAAGCAGTAATGACCTTTCAGTGTATCAAACAGAATATATCTTTTATCGATCACAAGATCATCCGCCGAAAGCATATAATCATCCATTTCTGTTATACAGGCCGCAAGATCCGTAAAGATGCTTTTCAGATCATTTGCATTTATATTTCTTTTAGCAAGTCCTGTCGAGAGCAGTATTTTATCATCCAGCCTGACAACCATTTCCGGTTCACAGTTTACTTCTCTGAAGAAGACATCCGCCAGATATGTAAATGTATTGCTCTTTATCATTTCAATCTGCACAGAGTGTTCTCTGTCAATACCACTGACCTCAAGAAAGCTACTCCCCAAGCGCGTCTTCTGCAATATCATCATAAAGCTGCCACCTCCTAAGGCGATCAGTACATAGACCGTTTTCGGTCCGGCATATCATGCGGGTTATGCCCTTCATATCCAGCATTCCCGCCATACTAACTATTCCATTACTGCAGCTTCCCGCCATTTTATAATCATCACACCACATGATAACGCCCGCCAGATTATCCTTGTCCGAGTAATATTTAATATATGAATCCTTCTGAACCAGCGGGACAGAATATACCTTCTGATACATATAATCTCTTAATGATGCCGTATTAAGTATGTAAACCATCGCATAAACACTGAACATGGTTATGATTATCAGTATAGAGCCCACAAATGCAGCCTCTACCGACACAAATCCACTATTTTTTCCCGGCTTACCATCAACCTTCACAATTCCAACTGTCTTCCTGCATCGCTTCGCTGCACTTCCGCCCGTCTTTCCACGCAGACATAAACTCTTTCTATCTTCTCTATCCATGCGGCCGGCTCCTTCCGACATTAAACTCATCTTATCCATATTTTCACCTGCATTTCTCACATTCCGGCATACCACTTACATCCTTCAGCCTGACTCTTCTTACATTTCTTAGCAGTCTTGAACACAGTGGACTGCTATGATATTTGTCCCCCTCATTCGTGATATATACTAAAAGGCCTCCTCTTGAAGCATCACAGTACGAGCAGGGGTCATATCCTCGTTTCTCAGCCTTAGCCTTAGTCACAGCCATAGTCTCATGATAAAGATACGTACATCTTCTCGAATGATGATAGACCACTCCATTCTCAGCTATATAAACATAAATGCCGCTTTCATCAGTAACCTCACCCGGTCCGTTATATCCAAGGTAGGCTTTTTGCTTTATCTTATCGGTATATGTTTTCTTAAAGCTTCCGAGAAATGGAACATAAAAGTTGACCGTATACCTTACACGTACGGTAACATAGCCCGATTCATCCGGAAATCTTGATCCGAGAAGCAATATCCCGGAGGTTCCTCCCCTGACAAATCTGTTAACAAGCTCCTTATCATCCAGATATTCATCTATCTTCGAGGTTGCGACAAAATAATCCGTATAGTCCAAAGCCTCTATATTTTCTGAAAGATATGCATACTCCGACATATATTCGGCCACCTCAACAACTGCTGCCTCATATATAACCGCTCTCAGTATTATCACCTTGCAGAACATTGTGAATGAATAGATAAACAGCATGAAGAGCGGCAGCACCAAAGCTGCTTCGATTGATAAAAAGCCTTTATTTTTCACACCTTTCATACATTTTTCCTCAAAGCTATGTCACGAGGATCGGGCATTTACTAATCATTCTAGCTTGGAGAGGCTTCTACTATCGAGAGATAGTATATGATGCAGGAGTCAAGGAGGTTAATAACCTTTCACCATTGATACACCAACGTAATTGCCCGGTCCTCGTGACATATTTATCTTTATATAATTAAAACCTTCTTCCTGAATGCGAAATCGGTCAGTAATCTGTTTCCTTATAGAGATCAAAGGATACACCTTCATATTCGATCTCTGTGTTCACGGAAAACTCTACCGCAGCATTTTTAATCCTGAAATCCGGATAATCTATCCCCGCATTCAGTTCAAAAATGTCGAGGATCCTGTCATACATTTTTTCTCCGGTTGCGGCCATAAGTATCATCAGATATTCGTCATAATCCAGCCCCTTCTCTTTATCCTCATTTCCGATCGTTCTGTTAAAAACAGCCAAATTGTCGTATATATCCGTACACCAGTCTTCTGAACTCTTGATAAGCTTTACCTTATGTCCCTTGACCAGAAAATTGACGTCAGCAATACTTTCAATATATGACCAGCAGCCTGCGAGAAGGTACTTTACGACCGGCTGAAGAAATGGTGCATACGCCGTAAGAACTGTAGCCAGTGCCGAGACTCTCGCCATGCGTCCGGCGTCAGTAAGAAGATACGCAAAATTAAATCCCAGCCTGAGCTTTATAAGCTTTCTTACCGTATGTGAGTAATTCAGATAATCATTTGGGTAACCGCAGATTATATATTCCTTCTCCATATTGACGTATGTTTTATTTTCCTTCTTGGATCTTAACGACTTAAAAACCTCACTGCAGTAAGCTATCGCCGCTGCATTATTTGTAAAGCTGTTACCCCATCCGTTTGAAGAAGTAAGGTCTCCCCTAAGTGCACTGTAATCAGAAAAATCATGGCTGACATCATCC
The DNA here is from genome assembly GCA_900321215.1 of uncultured Eubacterium sp. Taxonomy (GTDB): domain Bacteria; phylum Bacillota; class Clostridia; order Lachnospirales; family Lachnospiraceae; genus Eubacterium_Q. Next base: position 3,286 of record ONVE01000005.1, read on the forward strand.
GAAAACATATAGAACATGCCAGAATACGAAGGTACGCTGAATATATCTATAATGTTCTGACTGAACTCTGCGTCCTCAGGAAGCATTAATACAGCTACAGTTGCTCCGCCCATAATTCTATTCACGAATCTTGGGTCCTTCTTCTCGGTTTTCTTCTCGGTTTTCTTCTTATCCTCCGCCTTTTTCTCCGGATCCTTTCCGTCCTCCTTGTCCTTAGTGATAGCATCAAGAGTCTCTTCGTCCATCGCCTTAAGCGTTTCATCATCAACCGCTTTATCCGCCTTATCAGGTGATATTCCGATCTTCTTAAGAACAAGCTCCGTACCAGACTCAATAAGAGAATATTTCATATAGTCATTTATCTGATATTTCAGCGCCGAGCAGTCATTCATCTGTATGGTATTAACCGCCGACAGCTTTACATCCTTTACATTAAAGCTGCCCCCGAGAGTGTACTCCAGATATTCCCTGATCAGCTCCTCAGTCTTACCCTCGCCGCAGCCGTAATATGTACTGTCGAAAAGAAGGATATGATAGTTTTCAAAAATATATGGATTATAATCCGCCTTGATGCTTGAAACCGCACTGCTTAACGCTGTAACCGCCCTGATCCTCGCACATTTGATCCTGACGCCCTTCGCTACGATAAGCACCAGAGTGATCATCACCATAAGAATAAGTGATACGACTATCGTAACTACGCCCTTGTTGCTTTTTGTATCATTATCCTTCATCTTCATATCCTCCGTTCCGACTGAATACTTATTGTTAATTCAAAATACTCTTTGCTCCGTTATTGATGCCCTTCCAAATGCTGCCTGCAAGAGCTGTGATCTGTGCTTTAAATATGACTATTAAAGCGATCAGGACAACTAAGACGAGGATGACCTCGATTGAAATTGCCCCTCTATTGCTGTGCATCACCGGACATTCAGGAGCTTCACAGCATTCGTTTTCTGTTCTTTCTTCTTCCATAATCTCATTCCTCCTAGAAATTCTTTAAAGCCGGAAACATTACTATTCCTACCACTGCAACTAAAAGTATAAACATCGGTAATAACAGTTTTTCCGCTGCTTCTTCCCCTTTCTTCTTCGCCCTGTTCTTTCTCATGCCAAATGCATCCTTTTCCTCCCTGCGCAGAAGCTCCAGAAGATTCGAATTGCCTCTTTCAATATTTCTGCATATCAAAGTCATCAGCCTCGAGTACTCCTCGACTCCCGTAGATCTGCCCATTTCGGTATAGACGGTTTTCTCATCTCTTCCTGCATTTAACCCGTTAACTGCATAATTCAGTTCTTCATAAAGACTGCTGTCTGGATCATTTTCCTTAAGCTCCCTGTGTATCCTTATCATTGTTTCTTTTACCGACAGGCCCGCGCCTATCCTTAACACAAGACTGCTTACAAAAAATGAATATCTCCGCAGCAGCTCCTCCTGCCTCTTCAGTCCTTTTTTGTGAAACCTGTTAAAAACTGCAAAAATGTAAATTCCGATAAGTATTATTCCGAATATAAAAAGCTTGCAGACTGTATTTTCAGAAGATGCTCCTCCGGCATAAACCGAGGCGCCATCGATCTTATCGGGCAATACTACATATTCATCATTTCTGCCGTTTTCCTCAAGCTTTATCAGTTCTTCTTCAACCGCGCCGGCCCAGTGAGTCTCTCTGTAAGGAACAACTGTTGCGTACCACACGTATTCCTTGTCATGGCTGCCATCAGTGACCAGGGCTCTTATCCCGACTCTTACCGCCTTTTCCAGCCTTCTGTTACTGACCCTTCCAAAGCTGTTTATCACCTCCGGTTCATCCGTGGTCCACCTTATCTCGAGAGTTCCGTTATCGTTTGATGTCGGAAACGTAAGGTCCATGCTTACATTGTCAAGATCTCTGTTCTCTCCCTTGATGCTCCGGTCAAGCTCCTGATAAAGCTTTTCCGCTTCAGCATTAAATTCCTTATCATCAAACTCCTTAGGAAGTATCTCCATCGAATAATCCTCATGCTTCCCGCCCTTATCGATACTTATACTGTAAGTCACAGGATCATCGCCGGTTTCAGGTCTTTTGATACTATTTGAACCTTCCTTTACACCGGTAAACTGTCCTGCCGCTATAAGCACTATATTTAGAACAAGGATCATGAAAAATGCATTCTCCAGCACCTTCACCAGCCTTTTCTCGGTCTCATTATCAGCGCTGCGGCTGCTCATGGTTTCAGACTGCCTGACGGTCTTCCTAAGTTCATCAAATAATACCGTCTTCCTTATAAGCTTTGCCGAAGCCGCCGCAAGAGGATAGAAGAAGCCCTTTCCCTTATACTTACTGAAAAATATCCTGCTCAGCACTGCCATTGACAGCAGAATCACGGCAAAGCCAAGATTTATGTAAACCATTCATCCTCCTTTCTGCCTGTTTTCCCTCCTTCTCTCCGACCTCCACCCACATGATACTCTGCATGTACATTTACACGCAGATATTCGTTATCCATCTGCCTGCCGCATCCGCTGCAAGCACCATCAGCAGCATTACCGTCATAAAGACTGCTCCGGATACATTACCGTAAAGCGCACTGATAAAGCTGCCCATACTGATCCTGAGATATGCCAGTATCATAAATGGCATAACAGTCATTATTCTCTGTTCAAGCTTCTTTCCCGCGATCATCACAGCTATCTCATTTTCAACCTCGATCCTCTCACTTATACTTCTGACCGTATCTCTGATTATCTCTATCGTATTGCCGCCGCTGGTCTTAACAACCTCTATCACGCAGGCAAATTCCCTGATCTCAGAAAGTCCTGTGTTATCTGCCATCTCTCTAAAAATGCGGTCCACCGGTTCGTTTATCGACAGTTTTCTTACTGCTGCACTCAGTTCTCTAAGCATCACACTTCTTCTGCCAAGCCCCACCGCAAGCTCCCTATACGCCTCTGTTACTCCGTTCTCCAGAGAATATCCTGCGAAAAGCGCCGCATCTATCGACATCAGAACATCCCTGAATTCTTTTAAAAGCAGCCTTTTCTTCTTTGCTTTGTAATCCCTATGCCAGAGCATCATACTTAGTGCACCTACTACGGCTCCCGGAATAAGTCCGACCCACGAATCATAGAAAAGATATGCAACCGCAGGAACCGTTAAGATACTGAAGATCAAAGGCCTTCCTCCCTGTAAATGTTGAGGAGTCCCGCAAACTCAAGCTTCTGTATATTCATAAGATCATTTATCTTCCTGAGCCTTCCGTCAACGTGGCCGCTCCCTTCCTTCCTCAGCTTCTTCTCGCCGTAAGCAGCACGTCCTTCATTTACCTCTGCAAATTCATTTATGACCATTCCCTTATCCTCCTCAAAAATGTATAAAGGCCTCAGCCTTATCTCGTCCTCTTCCATTCCTGCCACCTCACTTATCTCCAGTACTCTTCTGGATCTGTCTCTCAGTCTGCCCAGATGAACAACTATATCTATCGCCGCAGCGATCTGCTGTCTTATCGCTCTGACAGGCAGATCCGCCCCCATAAGCACCATCGTTTCAAGACGAAGCATCATATCCCTTACAGAATTCGCATGCCCGGTCGAAATACTTCCTTCGTGACCGGTATTCATTGCGGCGATCATATCAATAGCCGCTTCATCTCTAACTTCACCAACTATGATCCGGTCAGGCCTCATCCTGAGGCTTGCTCTGATCAGATCCCTTATGGTTATGCTGTTATTTCCTTCAACATTTGCATTCTTCACCTCGAGCCTTATAAGATTATCAATGCCCACTATCCTCAGCTCCGCTGTATCTTCTATGGTGATGACTCTCTCATCAGGCGATATAAAATCCGCCAGAGCATTCAGAAATGTAGTCTTTCCGGAGCCCGTACCGCCCGAGATAAAAATGTTATAGCCCGCCATGACCATCATTTTTAAGAAATTCGCCGCATGTTCATCCAGAGAACCAAGCTCGATAAGCTTTTTCATATCGATCCTTTCCTTTGGAAATTTTCTTATGGTCACAGCCGTTCCGTCCAGTGAAACGCCGGACAGAACAATATTCACGCGTGAACCGTCATCCAGTATCACATCCACTATGGGACTGCTCTCATTTATCAGTCTGTTTGCCGAAGAAGCTATATTTCTTATCACAGACGCCAGCTTGAACGAGCTGTCAAAATACTTATCTGACCTCTCTATAACTCCGTTCCTCTCGATAAAAATGTTATCCGGCCCGTTTATCATGATCTCCGAGACCGAATCATCTTCTAAAAGCTCAGACAGAACATCCAGCTTTCTTATCGAGTTATATATCTCAACCTTCAGCTCAAGCTTCTCCTTCAGCGGTATATATTCAGTATCCGCCTGCCTTAGGATGCATTTATCGATTATCCTCTTAACTTCCTCGTCATCAATATCCTTACTTAGATCAAGTTCCCCGATTACCTCCCTCCGGAGCTTCTCCCTGAGGCACCTGATGGTCCCTTCCTCCGGAATCATATATTCGCTCTCACTCATTTTTCATATCCCTCAACCTCCGAACCATTTTCTTCATCTCAGGTCCGCCGGCATTCTCCGGGATCCTTACCTTTATCAGCTTCTGCAGTAGTTCCCTGTAGTCCCTGCTCCTTAATATCATTTCAAAGCATTCGAGCTTTCTTTCGGAACATTCGTCGTCAAGCACGGGAACATATATCCTGTCAAAAACATCCAGAATTCCAAAATCCGCAAGGACCGCCGACCCGAAATCATATATCACCGAAGAAAAATTTCCGATCTTACCGATAGCCTCATTCATCCATATCAGATCTTCCCTTTGAACATTTTGTAAGTCTTGATACACCCTTCCTGTATGGAGCACATTTATATTGTTTTGGTAAATAATTATTTCTCTCAAGGTCTCTGTAAAATCCGGAAATCTTTCTTTTAGCTGATAAAGGATCTCTTTACTAAAGTTTCTGTCAGCGCAGTAATTCTCCATTCCGATATATAACCCGCGGCCATCTGTGTCATATTCTGCCAATGCTTTCGCAAGTGTTGTACAACCGCATCTTCCAAGGGGTGAGAATACCGCCTCCACTGTACTGAACCTTCTTACCTGCACCTTCGGAGCCAGAAACCGTCTTATCTTCTCATCAATACTTCTCAGATTCTGATACTTGAATATCATATTTTCACTGAGCACCTTGTATGTCAGTTTCCCTTCGCCCTCGTCAGGTCTGTCATCTCCCGCAGCAAAATCCCTGGTCTCCGACATATATATGCATCTGACGTTATGAAACTTCATAACCTCCCTTTCAGGCTCCCTGCAGACACTGCATTTTTCAGTATCATCAGTCAGGATCAGATCGATATCGTCGTTCATAAGATAGGTTTCAAGTGAATCCATATCAGTAAATGTGACCACGCTGTAATCCGCTCCGCTTTTAACGAGATGATCGGTAAGTCCTATGGCATATTCAGGATTTTTATCGCAAATTCCTATTCTTCGCATCTATGCCTTTTCCTTTCTGATCAGCCATCCGGCGCTTCCGGATCGATGATGAGCTAAGTTTAGCATCCGTATCTTTGTCCGTAAAACGGCGGAGGTATGCGGTTTGTAGCGCCACAAAATGAAGCCCTCCGCCTTCCCGCACTGCTATTTTCATATAGCTCCTTGCTTTAGCGCTTTTACCTCCTCCGGCCCTTTTCCTTCCCGCCTCCCTTAAAGCATAAAAAAAGAACCTTTTCACACTTTATTTTGTGAAAAGGTTCTACATAGTTTTGTTTATTCTGACGAAGCAGTTTGTAGCATCCGCCTGTCTTATGTCAATCGTTTTAATCTTATTTCTTGTTGATATATTTATTGAGTGTATCAACAACCGTGCTGAGGTTATAAGGCTTTGCGATATAATCATCCAGCTGATTCTCAATGATACGCTCCTTATCGCCGAACATTGCTCTCGCTGTAACTGCGATGATAGGAAGTCTCTTCTTGTGCTCTCTCTGCTCAAGCTTTCTGATCTCCTGAGTTGCTGCGATACCGTCCATTACAGGCATCTGCACATCAAAGAGTGCTGCATCATATTCCTTCTGCTTGAAGAGCTCGATAGCCTTCTCTCCATTTTCAGCGATATCATATGAGAAGCCTGCCATTCCGAGAAGCTTTCCGATAACCTGCTGGTTAACCGGCTCGTCCTCTGCAACAAGGATTCTTGCGTTCTTACCGTTTGAATTGATAGAGAATACTGCAGCCTCTTCAGGCTCCTTTCTCTCTTCCTCAACCTCGGCAGCCTTAACCACCTTGAGAGGGATCTCTACGATAAATGTAGATCCGATGCCTTCCTTACTCTGTACGGTAATTGTACCATTCATGAGCTCTGTGATCTGCTTACTGATTACAAGTCCGAGGCCTGATCCGCCGTACTTTCTTGTATCTGAGCTGTCTACCTGTGAGAATCTTACGAAAAGCTTGCTCATATTGGATTCCGAAATACCGATACCGGTATCGGCAACCGCCATACGAAGCTTAACATTATCATTTACGTCATCAAGTGCTGCGATCTTAACTCTAACGCCGCCTTCAGATGTGAACTTTATAGCATTTGAAAGGAGGCAGTTGAGTACCTGCTGGATACGCTGTCCGTCAGCCTTAACAAGCTTTGGAATATTGTTGCCAAAATTAAGATCGAGTGAAATAGCTTTATTGGTAGCCGCCGGAACATGTGCGGCAACTGTCTCTTCGATAGCTGCGCGGATGTCGCAGATCTCTTCTTTGATCTTATATTTACCTGCTTCAAGCTTACTGATATCAAGGATATCATTGATAAGTCTGAGAAGGTTGTCTGCACAGTTCTTGGCTGTTACGAGGTTATCTCTGTAATCGGCCTGAAGATCGTCAGCCATAAGTGTAAGCTGAACCATTCCGAGAATACCATTGATAGGTGTTCTGATCTCATGGCTCATATTTGCAAGGAACTCAGCCTGTGTCTTATAAGCTGCATTTGCATCATCAATAGCCTTTGAAAGCTTATCCTCTGTTTCCTTCTGAGCTGTAACATCAATAACTACCATATTGATGTGGTCAGCTTCTGACTTGTACATTACGGTATTAAATACCTTGCCGAGCTTCTCCATGGTGATCTCAACATCCATGAGGTCGCCCTCTTTGGTTCCGGAATTGTTATATGCACTGAACCATGCGTTGATGTCCTGAAGGACCTCGATATTACTCTCGCCGAGTATCTTATCCTGAAAATCCGAATTATCAAGATTGAAATATGCTCCGAAGGTTTCATTTGCATCAACCATCTGATATCCGGTCACCGTTCCGGTATGGTCTGTAATGATCTTTGCCTGAGCAAATCCGATAGGCAGGTTCATGAAGAGCTTGCGGTATTTGTCGGTCTTGTCCGAAGGCTTTCTGCTCGTCATCACAACTCCGAGTACATATAATGCAGTCAGCGCCTGCAGCACAAGCATCGCGATTCCTGTCACATTGTTGCCCGAAACGATTCCGATCACGCCTAAAATGCCGATCACCACAGCTGTTAAAACACCTAGCTGCCGATTATCCATTTCTTTTAGTTTATCCATTCCTTTTCCCCTCAATCCTTTCTTTTAGCTGAAATTTTCCAGCCGTATCTATCATTTATTCCCCAAGATATAGGGTTGTTAAAAAACATTTCCACAAAATAGTTTACTATAAATAAAATCAATGGTCAATCAAAAAATGAAGCAGTCGTGGCCGGACGGACCGTTCATCCGTCGCCTCAACTGCTTCATAATATTTAACATATCATTTTTCCTGAAATGATCCCGCTGTGTATCCTTTTTTCGGAGAAAATCTCTTTTGGGAGACTCCCTTCAGCTTGATCATTCAACTCATTTTACGCTTCATCATCCAAGGATTCGACTTCAGTTTCATCGTCCTCAGACTCATCATCCTCAAGCTCATCCTCAGCTTCTTCCGCATCATCATCATCATCATCTTCTTCTTCCGAAGCTTCATCATCTTCCGAAGCTTCAATATCTGCCTTCTTCTTTCTGTCAGCGGCAGCCTTTTCAGCTCTCTCACGCTTTACATTATGGAAGATAAGCACGAAGATAAATACTCCCCAGGAAAGGATTGTGAGAAGCATGCCCGGATAGAAGCCCGGAGCGGTATATTTAAATACAATGTCATGCTCTCCGGCGCTGAGCTGTACTCCCATAAATGCCTTCTGAAGCTTAACTATCTCCTGCTTCTCTCCGTCCACATAAACGCTCCAGCCCTCGTCATAAGGGATTGCTGCGAACAGAAGTCCGCCGTCTCTGGCGTTGATCTTTCCTTCGATATATCCGTCCTTGGCAGCTGTGATATTAAGGCTTCTTGCCTTTATTATGCTGTAATCATTTTTAAGGACTTCCCTGTCAAGCTCGCCAAAATCAAAACGTATCGAGCCCTTCTCGGAATAGTTATCATTAAATTCGACAGTAAGTAAAACCTCGTCACCCTCGGTAAGATCTCCAAGGTCAAATATCTGGCTCTGGTATCTGTCATGAGCGACCTGTTTGCCGTTTAATTTGTATCTTACCTTATAAACATTATTTGCGATGATGTCGACTACAAATCTTCCGGCTTTGTCAGCGGTAAATTCTATAGAAACCTCCGGCTTTCCGGTCTTATCCGCCGTATATCCGACAAGGTCCTCATTCTTCGCATCCACCCAGCAATGTGCCTTCTCGGCATGTGTTTCCAGAGCAAAATGAGTATCGTACTTATAAACCTCATCAGAATTTCCGGCTGTTGCTTTGACAAATGCATTTACATTCTGGATATCCCTTGCACCGAGAAGATCCAGATCAGCGTATTCCTGACCGACCATATATGCTATCGGCAGAGCGTATTTATTCTTGTATACATTTATCACATCGCTCTCATAAATAGCCGGGAGCGTTTCATCCGGATTGTAATAGTCAGCCCTTGTCGCATAAACATACTTCACACCGAGAAGCATATTTGTCGCATGGCAGGCGCCGTAGTAAAGGTACTCATTTGCTCCTGTGTAGAAGCCGAGCTTGCCGGCAGCCGTAACCGTATCGCCTCTTACCGTTGAGCAGAAGATTCCGATACTGTTCATTCCATTTAAGGTTGCCTCATCAAGAACCGTAGGATTGATCATATCCTCTCTGTAGAACAAAACCCCTTCTCTCTCAGCATCTTCTCTTACAACTTCTGTGATCTTCTCCATGTCAGTCGCACGTCTCATATAATTACGAGCATCGGCCGAACCGATATAATCCATGCTGTGGATCGCATTTGCGATGATCTCTCCGAGAAGAAGGACCGCTATGATGATATTTACCGCCCTCGAACGTCTTAGCTTCACGCTCTTGATCATGGATACAATGTATCCCGCAAGGGTAAATGCAAGCGTACCTATTATTGATACCGTAAGATAATCCTTGAAGCCCTTGGTGCTGTCATAAAGGGTGAAGCTCCAGAAGCCGCCTACCAAAAACAGCGCCGAGGTCAGATAATATCCATTTATATAACGCAGTCTGAGAGCCGCCCTGTAGGCGATCGTCAGCATTACGAAAATGTATAAGAATGAAAATCTGTTCGGGATTCCGTACTGGTCATGGAAGCCATGCCAGATAAAGTTAAGCTGGACGTTATTAAAGCTCATAGCAAGGAAGGCCAGAAGAAGGATCTTGCTGAACCTGCACCAGAACTTCTCGTTGCTGAGGAAGAAATACGCTATCGCAAGGAATATCGTAAAGATACCGCAGTAAAGATTTACGCCTCCGTCAAAGGTCATCATTTTGATCGGATTTACATAGAAAAGATGCGCGCGGAATATCTCTTTGATATTCTGATACCAGCTCCATTTTGGTATCTTTATCGTGCCTGCGGCAGTCTTCATGATACCGAGATATGCACTGAGCAGTGAAACCGCCGTCATGCCGGCAGCAAGCACCGAATAGCCTGCAAACTTAAGTCCGTTTCCGAAGAATTTCTTAACTCCGGCATGCGATTCCGTGAAGAACCACAGCACGAGGAAGATGCAGACCATAAATGCTATATAATAATTACAGTACAGGCAGTATGCGAGTGACAGGCAGTAAAGCTTCGGGCTCTGTCCCTCCATGATCCTCTCGAAGCCGAGAATGATGAGAGGAAGCACCATGATGCAGTCCAGCCACATGATATTCCACATATATCCGAGTACGTAATTGTTAAGGGCAAATGCCACTCCAAAGGCTGAGATAAGAGTTGTATTCCTTACTCCGCCCTTATGTCTTGAAAGGTAATATCCAAATGAACCTGCAGAGAAAGCGATCTTAAATACTATAAGAAAGCTCATAAATGTAGGAATATCCGTTCTTCTTACGAACATTACCAGAAGGTTCAGCGGACTCGCAAGATAATAGAAGAAAAGCGACTGGAAATTAACTCCCATGCCCACCTTCCAGGTATAGAACATGCTTCCGTGATCCAGAAGCTTTGACTTATAATCAGAGAAAAACGGAACATACTGATGTATGCTGTCCACCATTGTGTATGATCTTCCGCCAAAAGGTCCTACATCTCCGAAGATCATTGCAACTATCATAAAGATAAGCGTTATAAGCGCAGCCAGTATCCATGACCAGTTCTGAAGCAGCTTATCACGCAGACTGGTTTTATTCTTCTTAAATACAAGTATCTTGCTGAGAAGATAATTGATGACAATGACCAGGAACTGGACTATGAATTTGGCGATAAACTCGCTCATTCTGAGGCTGTCACAGAGAAATGCAAAGCCGAAGATCTCTACGAACATCGCAAATATTCTTGCCCCAAGGAATCTGAGTGCTTCAAGGATGACTCCCTCCGCACTGTCCTGCTTACTCCTGAAGACAAAAAACTTTGCTGCGAAATACGCAAAGCATATAGCGCAGCATATAGAAATGAAATTGCAGACATTTCTGTCTATATTCGTTATGTGTCTCAGTATAAAAAAGGTGATGATATTTACAAGTGTGGTACAGCCACCGGCTATAAGGTATCTAATTTTATCATTTTCCAGATATTTCTTAATTAATTTTTCCATAGCAACCTTCAACAATAAATTTCCAATCTATTAAGTATACTTTTTACAATCCGTTTAACATTATATTTTACAAACCTTTTTTCAGTCTGTCATTTTATAAAATTTACAACCTCTGAAAGATCCATGCTGCCTCCAAAGATTGAAAGTGCGCTTCCGATAGTAACGTCGAGCCGGTTTCTGCCAATCTCTTTAAGCTTTCTCAGATCCTCAAAGCTTCCGACTCCGCCGGCATAGGTTATCGGCAGTCTGCCCCAGCTTCCAAGAAGCTCTGCAACATCCTCTTCAATGCCCTTCGCCTTGCCTTCAACATCAACTGCGTGAACCAGAAATTCATCCGTATAATCCCTGAACATTTCAAGCGTTTCCGTATCAAGGCGCACATCCGTAAATTTCTGCCATCTGTCGGTCACAATATAGTATCCGTCCAAACCATCTTCAGCAGAAGCCTTGCTGCATGCACTGTCTGATCCGTTGTTTACTGAACCTGCACCATCTTTATCTGCCTTCGGCTTTCCGGCAGTTTTCCTTCTGCAGGAAAGATCCAGCACCAGATGCTCTCTTCC
>ONVE01000132.1 GCA_900321215.1 uncultured Eubacterium sp.
CGAAACCGGCAACTTCCACGGCATCTATGATCAGGATATGATATCCATCAATATCCCTCTTACCTACCAGAAATATGATGATGACAATAAGCCTTTGGGTGAACCGCTGAATATGGGTGCTCTCATCATGCACTCGCCTTCGATGCAGATCAATTCTCTTCTCAAAAATATATTCGGCATCGTTTATCTTCCGTGTCTGATAATAATCATCATTTCATTTACATTTATTCAGATCATTTCCAGAAAGGTCATGTCGCCGGTTAAAAAGCTTTCCACCGTTGCTACAGAATATTCAAAAGGAAACTTCGATACCAAGACTGACATCCATTCTGAGGACGAGATCGGTCAGCTGGCGCAGTCGATGGAATATATGGCGGATGAGCTTTCAAAGCTTGAGCAGTACCGCAGGGACTTCATCTCAAATATCTCCCACGATTTCCGCTCTCCTCTTACATCCATCAAGGGTTACGTAGAGGCGATCAAGGATGGTACTATCCCTCCTGAGAAGCAGGACCGCTATCTCGATATAATCTTAAATGAGACCCAGCGACTTACCAAGCTTACTACCGGTCTTCTGGATCTCAACAACCTTGAACAGTATGGTCCGTACCTTAAGCTGAAGGATTTCGACCTTATCGAGATCATCAAGCCTACTCTCAATACCTTTGAAATGAAGTGTATTGAGAAAAATATAGCAATATACCTCAATAACCACGCTGATCATACGATAGTAACCGCTGATAAGATCAAGATCCAGCAGGTAATCTATAACCTTATCGATAATGCGATCAAGTTTACTCCTGCAGGAAAAAAGATAACCGTTACACTTACCGAGAAGAAGGAAAAAATCTTTATATCGGTACAGGATGAAGGTATCGGTATGTCAGAGGATACCCAGAAGAAGATCTTCGACAGATTCTACAAGGGCGACCAGTCGCGTGGTAAGGATAAGCAGGGAACCGGTCTCGGTCTTGCGATAACCAAGGAGATAATCAAAGCTCATAATGAAAACATCGACGTTACAAGTACCGAAGGCGCAGGTTCAACCTTCACCTTCACGCTTACCAAGGCTCAGGAGAAGGCCTCAACGGATGTTATCTCATTATCAGGTATCATTGCAGGAAAATATGATGTGAAGGAATAACAATCCACCGCTAAAAACAAACTGCAGTGTTTTGTGAACATCACATCTTTTAATTGAGAATTACAATCATACAATAAAACAGCCCGGGCGAAAACATTTAATAATTTTCACCCGAGCTTTTTTATACTCTTTTTTACTTATTCTTTTGTTTATTCTTTTTATTTATTCTTTCTAAGCTCTGCGATAAAGTCTTCCATTCTGGAGATGGCTTCCTTAAGCTCATCGATAGAATATGCATAAGATATTCTCACGAAGCCCTCGCCGCTGCTTCCGAAAGCTGATCCCGGAACAACTGCAAGCTTTTGTTTCTTTAGAAGCTCTGTACAGAACTCCTCACTGCTCATATTAAATTCCTTGATGCATGGGAACACGTAAAATGCTCCATTTGGCTCAAAGCAAGGAAGTCCCATCCTCTCAAACTGCTTCAGAAGGAATCTTCTTCTTGCATCGTAGGATTCACGCATCTTTGCGATATCCTTATCGCCTTCTTTGACTGCATTTATGGCTGCATACTGGCTTGTTGTAGGTGCACACATTATAGCAAACTGATGGATCTTGGTCATCTGAGCTGCGATAAGTGCAGGTGCAAGCGCATATCCGAGTCTCCAGCCGGTCATTGCATACGCCTTTGAGAAACCATTTATTATAATGGTCCTCTCTGCCATACCAGGAAGGGCTGCTATAGAAAAATGACCACTCTCTCCGTAAGTAAGCTCAGAATATATCTCATCGGAAATGACGATGATATCCTTCTCGATAGCGATCTTTGCTATCGGAAGCAGCTCTTCTTTCGTCATTACAGCTCCGGTCGGATTATTTGGATATGAAAGAAGAAGCACCTTTGTCTTATCTGTTATCGCTCCGAGAAGCTCCTCCGGAGTAAGCTTAAACTTATTCTCATTCTTAAGCTCTATAATAACCGGCTTTCCACCTGCAAGAAGTGTACACGGAACATACGAAACATAGCTTGGCTCAGGGATTATCACCTCGTCGCCCGGATTGATAAGCGCTCTTAACGCAAGATCGATTCCCTCGCTTCCGCCGACTGTTATAAGACACTCTGTCTTCGGATCAAACTTACAGCCGTATTTTCTGTCATACCAGCTGCAGATCTCCTTTCTAAGCTCCAGAAGTCCTGAATTTGATGTATAGAAGGTCTTGCCCTTCTCAAGCGAATATATACCCTCATCGCAGATATGCCATGGTGTATCGAAGTCAGGCTCGCCAACGCCAAGTGAGATTGCGTCAGGCATTTCACTTACGATATCAAAAAACTTTCTGATTCCGGATGGTTTAAGACTAACCACCACATCACTCAAAGGATTTCTCATAAAACAACCTGTCTCCTTTCTTCAGTTCCTTTCTCCGACTGAAGGATCACGCCATGATCCTTATACTTCTTCATTACAAAATATGTAGCTGTTGAAACAACCGAATCCATAGGTGCGATCTTGTTATATACAAACTGGGCTATCTCCTTCATATTCTCACCCTCGATGATGAGGATAAGATCATAAGAAGATCCAGACATAAGATATACTGCGCTTACTTCTTCAAAATTACTGATCCTTGCAGCTATCCTGTCAAA
>ONVE01000095.1 GCA_900321215.1 uncultured Eubacterium sp.
AACTCAAAGCCTCTCGCATACATTTCCTGAACTATCCTCATATCTCTTATACTGTCCGCATCCTTCGCCGTCTGATCCTTCTTATCGATCTTTCGGAGCTCTGCTAAACATTTATCGAGCTTATCACGTCCCTGGCACATCTGCTCATAGCTGAAGACATTTGCACGTATACTGAAAAATGCCGCATAATAAGCCTGAGGATAATAAATCTTATAATATGCTATTCTCCACGCCATCATAACGTAAGCCGCGGCATGAGCCTTAGGGAACATGTACTTAATCTTCTCACATGACCATACATACCAGTCCGGTATACCATGAGCTGCCATATCTTCCTTCCACTGTGCCCATTCCTTACACTTTCCGCCGGCAACCTTTCCTTTACGCACATTCTCCATGATACTGAAGGCTTCGCCTGATTCAAGACCCATGTGAATAAGATATACCATGATATCATCACGGCAGCAGATAGCTGAAGAAAGCTTACATTTTCCTTCTTCGATAAGAGTCTGCGCATTTCCGAGCCAAACATCGGTACCATGAGAAAGACCTGAGATTCTTACAAGGTCGGAGAAGCTCTCCGGCTTTGCATCGATAACCATCTGCATGGCAAAATCAGTACCGAACTCAGGTATTCCCAGACATCCGAGCGGCGTACCTCCGATATCCTCCGGCTTTACGCCAAGGACATCCGTTCCGTGGAAAAGTGACATTACATTTTTATCATCAAGAGGAACCGCCTTCGCATCTGTTCCGGTAAGATCCTCAAGTCGTCTAATCATGGTCGGATCGTCGTGACCGAGAATATCAAACTTCAGAAGGTTGTGGTCGATGGAATGATATTCAAAATGTGTCGTCGTGATATCCGTAGTCATATCATTTGCAGGCTTCTGGATAGGCGTAAAGCTGTAGATCTCCTCGTGTGCCGGAAGAACTATGATTCCTCCCGGATGCTGGCCGGTGGTCCTCTTAACGCCGGTACAGCCCGCAGCAAGTCTCTCTATCTCGGCACGTCTCTTTGTTATACCTCTGGCCTCGCAGTATTTAAGCACATATCCGTAAGCGGTCTTCTCCGCAAGAGTACCTATGGTTCCCGCTCTAAAAGCCTTGCCCTTACCGAAGATCTCTTCAATATATGCATGTGCCCTAGGCTGATAATCACCCGAGAAGTTAAGGTCTATATCAGGCTCCTTATCACCCTTAAATCCAAGGAAGGTCTCAAATGGTATATCATGTCCTTCCTTCTTCATCTTCGTACCGCATCTCGGACAGTTGCAGTCCGGCATGTCACATCCGGACATACCGCTGAAGCTTTTAACCAGATCCGAA
Organism: uncultured Eubacterium sp.; assembly: GCA_900321215.1. GTDB lineage: Bacteria > Bacillota > Clostridia > Lachnospirales > Lachnospiraceae > Eubacterium_Q. The sequence continues at coordinate 1,330 of ONVE01000095.1, forward strand.
TCAAAATCCGTATAGTAACACTCCGGACATATATAATGCGGAGACAGCGGATTAACCTCCGTAATACCTGCCATTGTAGCCGCAAATGAAGAACCTACCGATCCTCTCGAGCCTACAAGATAACCATCGTCATTTGACTTCCACACAAGCTTCTGAGCGATAATATACATTACGGAATATCCGTTTCCGATTATCGAATTAAGCTCCTTCTCAAGTCTGGTCGATACTATCTCCGGAAGATCCGGTCCGTATATCTCATGTGCCTTTTTATAACAGATATCCCTAAGTGTTTTATCCGAATTCTCGATGACAGGAGGCGCCTTGTCAGGACGCACAGGACTGATCTTCTCGATCATATCATTTAACATATTCGGATTATCTATAACTATCTCTCTCGCCTTGTCATAGCCCAGGAAGCTGAATTCATCCAGCATTTCTCTTGTTGTCCTGAAGTATAGAGGTGGAAATGTCTGCTCAGTGCTCTCACCGTTTTCCGTTGCCTCAGCCAAAGCCTTCTTGGCAGAGCCCTTGTTCATATTACCTTCGATAACGATCTCTCTGTAGATAGCATCATCAGGATCAAGGAAATGAACATTTCCGGTTGCCACAACCGGCTTATTGTATTCCTTGCCGAGTTCTACTATCTTACTTACGATATCCTCAAGATCCTTTCTGCAGGTCACACGGCTTCTGTCGTCATTTATCATATATTCATCATTTGAAGGCGGCTGAACCTCCAGATAATCATAAAAGCTTACAAGGCTCGCTATATCCTCATCAGAAGCGCCGTTAAGTATATACTCATAAAGCTCGCCTCCGGATGTTCCGGAGCCTACAAGCAGTCCTTCCCTCATTGAATTGATGAGGCTCATAGGCATACGCGGCTTGGCGTTAAAATATGTGATATGCGACTCCGAGATAAGCCTGTAAAGATTCACACGGCCTGTTTCATTTCTGACAAGGATAGTCGAATCATATACTCTTCCCTTACGGATCTTATCTGCCGAAGTACTTCCGAATTCATTCAGCCCCTTAACGGTTGATATGCCCTTGCTTCTGATAAGCTCCATCAGCTTTACGAAAATCCTGCCGGTAACGTCGGCATCATCGCAGGCTCTGTGGTGATGCTTATTTACAACATTAAAATACTTGCAGAGTCTGTCCAGGTTATATCTTCCGATATCAGGTATGAAGACCTGCGCCAGAGTCATCGTATCAAGCGCTGTAAAATCATATTCATATCCCAGTCTGTGTGAGTATTCTCTTATGAAACCGGTATCAAATGAAGCATTATGCGCAACAAGAACAGCTCCCTTACTGAATTCAAGGAACTTTGGAAGTATCACTTCTATTGTCGGCGCATCCGCAACCATGCTGTCATTTATCGATGTCAGCTTCTCAATATTATAAGGAATAGGCACCTCAGGGTTTACAAATTCAGAAAAACGTCCGAGTTCCTTGCCCTCCTTATCTATCCTTACAGCACCGATCTCTATGATCTTGCAGTGCTTAAGCGAAAGACCTGTAGTCTCTATATCGAATACTACAAATTCAGTATCATCTCTGTCGAAATCCTCATCATGTCCGTTAAGTACGAGGGTCTTCAGGTCATTTGCAAGATAAGCCGTAACGCCGAAGATAAGCTTGAAATCCTCCTTCATGGAAACCTCATGAGCTGCTACAGGGAAGCCCTGAACAACGCCGTTGTCGGTTATAGCAACAGCCTTATGTCCCCACGCCTTGGCACGGTCTATCATTTTCTTTATATCTACAACTGAATCCATTTCACTCATAAGTGTATGCATATTCAGTTCTATTCGTTTTTCTTCCTCGTCGTCCGATCTTCCCTTTCGCCAGTCGGAAGCATGCTTAACGCCTGTTATTGATGTTATGTTAACTTCCCTTGCGTATGCATCATAAGCCGGAACGCCCTTGATCTTATAAAACTTACCGGTCTTAAGCTCTTCACGCATTACATCTATATCATCAGGGGCGACAAACACCTTAAATGCTATGGTATCAGTAAAGTCAGTGATATTTGCTGTGATAAGTATCTTTCCTGTACGAAGCTCTCTCTCCTCCATACCTATCACCTGACCGCAAATGCAGACCTCACCCATATTGTCCTCAAGATGACTTATGGATATAGTTTCACCGTCACAGTTTCGTCCATAGAAGCAGTCCGGATCGTTCGATCTTGATTTCCAGCTTCCTTTGCTCTGCTTTCCTCCGGAATACTCTCTTCCGGTTCCCGGCTTCTTCTTGTCCTTATCATCCGCAGCAGCGTCCTTCCTTGCAGAAGCCTTCGGATCAGCGTCTTTTGCTGCATTATCTCCTGCAGCAGAAGCTTTTTCCTTATCCGCAGAAGCTGCGTCATTCGTTTTATCCTTACTCTCAGCTGCACTTTTTTCAGGCTCTGCAAAATCATAAACAGCATAAGCATCCGCTTCCATTCCATTATCAAATTCGCCAAGATCATAAAGGAGAGCTTCATCACGGAGCATAAGGTCTTCTTCCGCTCCCTCTGCAGTGGTTTCCTGACCTGCTCCGTAAGGAGTATAAAATGCAGGAGCCGCACTTCCTGAACCGGAAAAATCACCGCCGACAACATAAGCATATTCATCCATTTCAGGCTCTATAGGGAGCCACTCGTCCCATTCTCCTGAAGATGCATCCTGAGCAGAACCTGAGTTTCCGCCTGTGCCATCTGACTTTCCGTTCACACCATCTTCAGCTCTGCCTGCACCATCTAACTTTCCATTCGCGCCATCTGCGCCGAACACTTTTCCGTCCGTATCGTCTGTGCCTGTACTGTCAGCAGCATCAAAGCTGTTCCCTGCATTACTTCCTGCACTTTTAGATGCAGCTGTATTTCCTGCAGCTCCATTCGCACTTCCCGGTTCTTTGCCTCCATCTGCACCACCATTTCCGGTATGCAGTATCTTCTTTCCGTCCCCTTTACTAAAATAAAAGACAACCTCCACCTTCATTCCGAAGCGCTTCAGAAATGTCTTTTCAAAATAATCTCTCAGCCCGTCCGCTCTTCCTCTCGCCACGAAATTATCCTCGATCGTAACAAAGAGAGAGTTTTCTTCTACTGTAAATTCCGCCTTCTTCATGATCTGGTGATCAAACTCGCTCATTCTTCCTATCTCACACAGGAAGCTGTCCAGATATACATCAAGAAGGGTTTTTAAATTATATTGTCCGGAAAGTACATACCTTTCCTTAAAAACAACATTTGTCTTCCCTTTAGATGTGAAAAGGTGCTCTTTAAGCACCTCTTCAGCCCTGTATATATATTTCTTCTCAATAAGCCTGTCCGCCTCAAAATATACATAGAGACAGTTCTCATTGCTGTCATTCACGATTCTTGTGATCATGACATGTTTAAATATATCAGCGTACTCACTCTCAAGTTTTACATCAGGAAAGACTTCATAAAAACCTTTTCTTTCCAAATTCAGTCTCCTTATCCTTCCCAGCTGTCGAGTTCTGCCCTGAGTGCAGAGAGAAGCTCATCTGCCGGAACCTTTCTTATGATCTCTCCGTGTTTAAATAAAAGTCCTTCATTCTTACCGCCGGCTATTCCGATATCTGCATTTTTAGACTCTCCCGGTCCGTTAACAACGCAGCCCATAACCGCAACCTTTATAGAAAGGTGTTCGTATTCCTGAAGCATTTCTTCTACAGAATTTGCAAGCTCGATGAGAGGTATCTCCGTCCTTCCGCAGGTCGGACATGAAACAAGCTCCGGTCCGCCCTTTCTGAGTCCGAGAGTTCTCAGTATCAGCTTGGCTGTCTTTATCTCCTGAACAGGATCACCCGTCAGCGAAACTCTGATAGTATCTCCTATTCCCTCATTCAAAATGATGCCGAGTCCGATCGATGATTTGATATTTCCCGAATAAACCGTTCCGGATTCGGTAATACCTACATGCAGCGGATAAGATGTCATCTCTGAGATCAGTCTGTGAGTCTTTACACTCATCAGAACATCAGAGGACTTGATGCTGATAACTATATTATCGTAATCGCATTCCTCGATCATTCTGACCTTATCAAGTGCACTCTCAACGATGCCCTCAGCTGTCACGCCGCCGTACTTTGCGATGATATTCTTCTCAAGCGATCCGGAATTTACACCGACACGGATAGGCACATTCTTACTCTTCGCAGCCTGAACAACCTTCACGAGATTCTCCCTGCCGCCGATATTTCCCGGATTGATCCTTATCTTGTCTGCGCCATGTTCTATGGCACGTATTGCAAGTCTATGATTAAAATGAATATCTGCGACGATAGGGATATGTATTCTCTCCCTGATCTTATCAAATGCATCTGCCGCTTCTTCTGTATTTGCGGTCGATCTGACTATATCACAGCCCGCCTTTTCGAGTGCAAGTATCTGTGAAACTGTTTTTTCAACATCTGCGGTAGGAGTATTTGTCATAGACTGTATAGCTATGGGATTTCCTCCGCCGATAGTTACATTTCCGATTTTGATTTTTTTTGTATTATCTCTTATTGACATTTTAGAAGAATACCTTTCGGATATCATTAAAGAATACAAAAACAACAAGTATCATAAGGAGTACAAAGCCTATCATATTGACAAGCGCCTCCTTCTCCTTCGGGATCTTCTTGCCTGATATCATTTCTACCAGGATGAAGAGTATCCTTCCGCCGTCAAGTGCCGGAATAGGAAGAAGGTTCATAACTCCAAGGTTTGCACTGATAAGAATGCAGAAATTCAGTATGTTCAGCACAACGCTGCTGAATCCGCCTTCCTTCTCAGCTTCGTCTATAACATCACTCATATAATTACCGATTCCAACCGGTCCCATAAGATCATTCATGGAAGCACCGCCGGTAAACAGCATTTTCAGTGAAAGAAGCGTGGCCTTGATCTGAAGTCTTCCTTCCAGAAGACCGTATTTCAGTTCCTCACCGAAGTTTTTGGCTGCTCTGTAATTTGAGTATACGCCGAAGATATACCTTCCGCTCTCCTCGTCTTTCTTAGGAACAACAGTAACGGTCTGTCTCTCGCCGTCTCTTTCGAAGGTTACCTTAACAGGCGCACCTTCCTTGCCGGCAATAAGATGATACTGCAGCTCACGGAAGTTATAAATCCTCTTACCATCAAGCTTTACTATAACATCTCCTGCCTCGAGTCCTGCCTCGGCAGCACCGCTTCCCTCAACGACACCCGAAATATCTGCAGGGTCAATATAGCAGAAATGGCATATAATAACGCCGAGGATAAATGCAAGTACAAAGTTGAAGAATGGTCCTGCAAAAAGCACTGAAAGCCTTGCAAGGCATGATTTATTGCTGAAGGATCTCGGATCATCACTTTCCTCATCCTCGCCCTCCATCATACAGTAGCCGCCTATCGGAAGCACTCTTAAAGCATATTTTGTCTCATGCTTTCCCCACTTCACGATGGCCGGTCCCATACCGATGGCAAATTCCAGAACCTTTATCTTATTAAGCTTGGCAAAAAGAAAATGTCCCAGCTCGTGAACAAAAACTATAATGCCAAAAACCAGTATTATCGCAATAATTTTCATATTAACTATTCCTTAAACCATAAATGCAGACTTAAGTAATTCCTCTGTCTCCGTTTTTTTATCAAGTATTTCTCTGACCGAAGGCGACGAAATATTCGGTACTCTGTCCATCGCATATTCGATCATTTTATAGATATCAAGAAATGATATCTTCTTCTCTAAGAAGCATCCTACGGCATATTCATTTGCCGCATTAAATATCGTGGTCATCGCCCCGCCCTCTTTAAGGGCTCTATAGGCAAAGTCCAGTCCCTTAAAGGTCTCTCTGTCGGGCTTATCGATAATGATGCCGCTCATCTTAGTGAAATCCAGTCTTTCTCCAGGGAGATATCTTCTCTCCGGATAATACAGTGCATACTGTATCGGAAGCTTCATATCAGGCGTTCCCAGCTGAGCCATTACCGCTCCGTCGGCAAATTCTACCATGGAATGAATTATGCTCTGCGGCTGTACAACAACCTCGATAGCTTCAGGCGGCATATTGAAAAGATATCTTGCCTCAATAACCTCAAGTCCTTTATTTACAAGAGTAGCACTGTCGATAGTAATCTTGTGTCCCATTGACCAGTTCGGATGCTTAAGCGCATCCTCCAGTGTTACATTTTTAAGTTCATCATATTTCTTTCCTCTGAATGGTCCGCCTGATGCGGTTATCAGAAGTCTTGAAGGCTTATTTTCAGTTCCGTCAGCCAGTCTGCTTCCGCTTATACACTGAAATATAGCCGAATGCTCCGAATCAACCGGAAGTATCCTTACATTCTTCTCTTTTGCAAGAGGCATGATAATATGTCCGGCTGTAACAAGAGTCTCCTTGTTTGCAAGAGCTATATCCTTGCCGCATTTGATAGCTGCTATAGTTGGCTCAACGCCTATCATTCCCACGATAGCTGTTACTACAGTATCAGCCTCCGGACAGCAGGCAACCGCAAGAAGTCCTTCCATACCGTACATAACGGTTATACCTGAAAGATCAGCTATAGAAGCCTCCAGCTTTTTGGCATCCTCAGCAGTCTCTACCGAAACAAGAGACGGCTTAAACTCCCTGATCTGCTTCTCAAGCAGCCCGATATTCCTTCCGCAGGAAAGAGCTGCAACCTCTATATCACCATTTTCTCTAACCACCTCAAGAGTCTGGGTTCCGATGGACCCTGTAGAACCTATGATGGATATCTTTCTCATATGATGCTCCTTCCTCATGTTTCGGTGTGTCACGCAAAAGTTTCTGTTTTCTGCAAGCAGAAACATCAACTTTCGTGTGACCCTTTATATCATATAATTAACTAAATAATAAATGATCGGTGCGGTGAAGATCATGCTGTCGAATCTGTCCATGATACCGCCGTGACCCGGAATAAGCTTTCCATAGTCCTTGATGTCATTATTTCTCTTGATGGCAGAAGCCGCAAGATCTCCAATGACTGCAGGCACTGCTCCGAGTGCACCGATGATTCCGAATATAAGCCATGCGTTTGAAAGTTCCTTGACCTGGCTGTTATAAATGATACCGAAAATTGCTCCGAGTATTCCTGCTCCGAGTATTCCTCCGATAAGTCCCTCAATGCTCTTCTTAGGGCTGAGCTTCGGAGACATCTTATGCTTTCCGAAGAGAACGCCGGCACAATACGCCAGAGTATCATTTCCCCATGAGCATACAAATATAAGTATTACCATATATCCGCCATTTTCCATTTCTCTTAAGAGATATACATAGGAAAGCATGACACTCACATAGAAAAATGAAGTAAATGCCGCCATGATCTCATGATCACGGAAGGTCGGATATGTGATAACATAAATTGCAAGCAGTATCAGAAGAAAGCCTATAAAGCAAGGAAGTACAAACTCAGTCTTGTCAAAGAAGAGTAATGCATAGTAACCGACAGTTGCAAGATATGCAGCCCCTGCCGGTGCCTTCTTGTGAAGATCGTATACTCTCATAAGCTCAAATACGCCTACAAGCGATATGAAAAGTGTTACTCCGCAGGTTACTGCTCCTCCGAAATAAAGAGTTGCCGTTGCGAGGATCACAAGCACGATCCCGCTGATAAGTCTGGTCACAAACATTATTTTACACCACCAAATCTTCTGTCTCTTTTTGTATAATGCCTTATGGCATCAATAAATGTAGCCCTGTTGAAATCCGGCCACAAGGTATCCGTGAAGAAAAACTCCGAATAAGCCAGCTGCCACGGAAGGAAATTTGATATTCTCTCCTCACCGCTTGTCCTGATAAGAAGATCCGGATCAGGAAGCTCCCAGGTATCAAGGTGCTTACTTATCAGCTCCTCGGTAATCTCTTCCGGCTTAAGACTTCCGGCCTTTACTTCGTCAGCTATCTTTATCATGGCACGTCTTATCTCATCACGTCCTCCGTAATTGATAGCTACCGTAAACTGCAGACCGGTGTTGTTCTTAGTTGCCTCCTCCAGATTATCGATCGCATTGATGATATCCGGCGCAAGCAGGCTCTTTTCGCCAATTATTCTTACACGCATATTGTTTTTATTTGATTTTGAGATAGAATTCTCAAGATACCTTCTGAAAAGGTTCATAATGCCTGTAACCTCTTCAACGGATCTTTTCCAGTTCTCCGTAGAAAAAGCATATACGGTCAGGTATTTGATACCAAGATGATCGGCATCCTCGCAGGCCTGCTCCAAAGCGTCCGCTCCGGCCTTATGTCCGAAATTTCTCGGCATAAATCTTTTCTTGGCCCATCTTCCGTTACCATCCATAATAACCGCAATATGCTCCGGTACATTGAGCTTTTCACCGTCTATTATACGTTCCATATCACGCTCCGGATTAAACTGTCATGATTTCCTTTGTCTTCTCGTCAACCATCTTGTCGATCTCAGCAACATACTTATCTGTAGCCTTCTGGATCTTCTCCTCCTCTACCTTCTGCTGATCCTCTGAGATCTCTCCTGCCTTATTCTGCTTCTTAACAGCATCATTTGCATCACGACGGATGTTTCTTACTGCAACCTTTGCATCCTCACCCTTCTTCTTGATGTCCTTAGCGAGTTCCTTTCTTCTTGCCTCTGTAAGCTCAGGGAACTTAAGATATACGCTCTTGCCATCGTTGCTTGGTGTTATGCCGAGATCTGAGTTAAGGATAGCCTTCTCGATATCCTTAATGCTCTTTGGATCCCAAGGTGTGATAGAAAGTGTTCTTGCTTCAGGAACTGCAACGTTTCCTATCTGCTGCATAGCTGTAGGTGTTCCGTAGTATTCAACCTTGATCTTGTCAAGTATATGTGGATTTGCTCTTCCTGCTCTTATTGATGCATAATCAGATGCAAGATTCTCAATAGCCTTCTGCATTTTTTCTTCAAACTCTGTCATTTTTTTCTTCCTTTCCTTTTCACCACTGCGAATGATCCGCATGTTATTTTTAAAATAATAGCTTTAAAGATGCCTCGTCTTTTCCCGGCACCGCTTTATGCTTCGTAAAGTCCTGATGACTTTTACCAGTATAGCTGTCGCAAAACAATTGGACTGTAAGAACAGCTATACTAATCTGCCGTAACTATGGTTCCGGTGAATTCTCCGGAAACTGTCTTAATGATGCTGTCCTCTTTATTTAAACCGAAGAGCATCATCGGCATCTTATTTTCAGCTGCAAGCACTGCTGCCGCAAGATCGATAACCTTAAGCTGCTTATCAACTATCTCCTGCATGCTCATCTTGTCGATCTTCTTGGCATCAGGATTCTTGTTAGGATCGCTGTCATAAACTCCGTCGATAGCCTTTGCAGCAAGTATCATATCTGCCTTTATCTCGATTGAGAAAAGCACCATGCCCATATCTGTTGAGAAATACGGATGGCCTGTTCCTCCGGCGAAGAATACGATCTCACCCTTTTCAAGATACTCTATAGCCTTGTCCCTGTCGAAAAGCTCTGTCATGCTTCCGCAGAGAAATGGAGTCATTACGTGACATTTAAGTCCTACTGTCCTGAATGTATCAGCAGTGAATATACAGTTCATAACTGTAGCAAGCATTCCGATCTGGTCTGCCTTTGTTCTGTCCATATCGTCAGATGTACGGCCTCTCCAGAAGTTTCCGCCGCCGATAACGATAGCTACCTGAATGCCCTTGTCATGAACCTTCTTAACCTGTCCTGCAACCTCTTTTACAACTTCAGGCGAGAAACCGGTCTTCTTATCACCTGCAAGAGCTTCACCGCTCAGCTTGAGTAATACTCTATCCATCTTCATCCTATTTTCTCCTTGAGTTTTTATTTCCGTTATATTTATTATTATTGTTGTTATTTGATCTCTGTCTGTCTCCGGAGCCGTTTTCCTTATCCTCTGCTCCGTTTTCAGCTTCCTCAGCCTTATCAGCTTCTTTCTTCGCTGAACCCTCTGCTGAAGCGTCCTTTGACTTTCCGAAAATGCCTTCAAGATCTATCTCTGCATATCCCTGTGAGCAGTAACCCTGAATAACTGCACCGGTATTTACCTGAACCGATCTTGTCTTAACATTTCCGACAACTACTGCGGTTGAATCAATGATAACAGGTCCGTCAACATCGATATCACCCTTAACAGCACCTGCGATAACTGCAGATTTTGCTGTAACATTTCCTTCAACTACTGTACCCATACCGATCTTGATAGATCCGTCTGTAGCAACCTCGCCGGTGATCCTTGCCTGACTTGCATATATCTCTCCGGCAGAAACATTTCCTTCTATAACTCCGCCAACAATAAGCTTGCCATCGCATGATACATTTCCTACGATAGTACCGAGTATATCAACCGAACCGTCTGTCTCGATATCACCCTTTATCTTTGTACCCTTTGTGATATAAGTTGTATCGACTGTCATACTCTCTTCAAGTATGCCTGATTCAAGAAGGTTCTCTTCAGTCTTTGCTTCACTCTTTAATTCTTCTGTATTGTCAAACTGATTATTCTCCAATTCTGCCACCTCATCCGCTTTATCTTCTTCACTAAATGTTTCCGGCTCCGCCGCAGCTTCTTCCACTGCTTCTTCTACTGTTTCTACAGCCGCTGCTTCATATGTCGCTTCAGCTTCTGTCTCGGTCTCTGCAGGTTCCGCAGCAGCTTCCGCTGCATTTGCTTCAGTATTATCAGCCTCTCTATATTCCTCAGCCGCAGCTTCTTCCGCAGCTTCTATCACTGAAATGTCTTCTGCCTCAGCCTCTATCACTGAAACATTCTCTGCCTCCGTCTCAGCTGAAACCTTCTGATCGCTGTATGCTTCATTTTCATACGAAGCTGTCTCATCAGCCGCATTTTCATATTCGTTAACGGCTTCGTCCTTCGCCGCGTTTTCAGCTTCTTCTGCCGCATACTCGTCCATAGCCTTATTATAAGCTTCATTATAGGCCTTTGCGTAAGCTTCCCTGTATGCTGCACTGTAGGTATCATCCTCAGCACCGGTACCTTCAGCCTGAGCATTTGAAGAAGCATTCTCTGAAACCGGATCATCCACAAAGCTGTAATCCGCATTATAAACGTCAGGACTTACAATATATTCTGACGAAGGATCATCAGGAAGTGCATCGAGCTCTTCATCGCTGATAACGCTCTCAGCAATAGTACGCTGCCTGAGCTTCTCCATAGCTTCCTCAGCCTCTTCCTTAAGGATAGTCTCAGATACAGCCGTATAAACATTTGCAGCAGATACATCTTCTGAAGAAGTATATTCCGCATTTTCATACGCTTCAGCCGGTGCAGCATAAGCCTCGCCGTTTTCAGCAGCTTCAGCGTTATAGCCTTCAGCAGCCTCCTCAGAATTCTCTGCATTACCTGCAGCCTCCTGAAGCTGTCCTTCCGGATATGCAGCGCCCGCCGCATCTATAGCGTTCTGATTCTTCTTTTTATCTTTCTTTTTCTTCTCTTTCTTTTCCTGGTGAGCCTCATCCTCAGGTAGAAGCTCATTCACAGCCTGAGCAAAATCACGTTTGAAATTCTTTATAAAACCCATTTCATAACCTCATTTCACGAACTATTATCTACTCTTATATCTTAAAATCCATACAAATGATTATTATATCACATATAGCTGTTTACATCTAGCAGACTTTTTTCAAATTTCTTTTTTATGCTTCTTTTTAAGATACCCTTAAGAAATGACCTCTTACCTTTCAAGTATCACACCATTTTTATATGCAGTGAGAAGCTCCTTAAGATCCTCTATCCTGGTCCTTATCTCAGCACCTTCATCTGTATCGCTTATGAGAAGCCTTCTCTTCATAACCTCGGTGATCCTTGTGTCCGCAAGATTCTCCTTACCCTTAACGTAAGGCTTATGTTCGCCGAGCGCTATATGATGTGAGTTAAAGATAAGCGTATATCCTGCAATTCCTGTCGTATTATGATATGCCTTCGACATTCCGCCATCTATGACATACAGCTTACCGCCCGCCTTAACCGGACTCTCTCCCTTACTTACCTTTACCGGCACATGACCATTTATGATATGCGCTCTTTCAAGAGGCATTTCAAATTCCTCAAATATTTTATCAGCATACTTTTCCTCATGTGAAAATGTATAATACGGATTATACGGTTCCTTCATAAGCTCCTTGTCTGAAAGGAAGGTATGCTCAAATGTTGTTATCCTGTCCTTACCGAAAAGCGGTGAAACCGGACCACACCAGAGATACCACATAAGGTCTACTGCATCCTGCTTTCCCTCGGCATCTTCCGGAAGGAAATAGGCATCATTTATCTTATTGTTAAGATAATCCATAAGTGCCTTTCCGGAATAGCTTCCGTCCTTCGTCGTAAACTTCTGGAAATGTCCGTCGGCCGTCATAGGTATACAGCCGTGGAACAGAAGGTTATTGTTCTTCACAAGGTACATGGAACCATGCGAATAAATATATCTGATATGCTTATTCAGCTTGGCTGAATGCTTAAATGAACTCTTTATCGTTCTGATAAGCTCAGCCTCTTCGTCTGAAAGCCTGTAAGGATCATCTTTACTTATAGTCGGGAAGTTATGATCCTTCATCGGATAATCCTTACCGTCTATACATACGGTGCCCTTTTCAAGATCGATCTTATCCAGTAAAAGCCTCTCCGAAAGCATATATTCCGGATGCTTCTTTATAAGCTGTCCCTCAAGCTTAAGCTGTATCAACGTTATAGCCTTGCACATCTTTGCAGCAAGCTCATAATCCACGGTATCATATTTATTCTTATCAAGAAGATGCGGCTTAAACGCCTCGCAGCTGTCATTTGCATATACCTCTGATGCGAACTGCGAAAGCGGTCTTATATTGATGCCGTAGCCATATTCAAGAACGTCAAATGAATTGTAGCTTGTGGCAATACGGAGGACATTCGCTATGCAGGCTTCATTTCCTGCTGCAGCGCCCATCCATTCAATATCATGATTGCCCCACTGTATATCCACATAAGGGAAATTCATGATATCGTCCATAACGATATCCGCTCTCGGTCCTCTGTCGAATATATCGCCGATTATATGCAGATGATTCATAAGAAGATTCTGTATAAGATCCGCAAGCGCTGTTACGAATTCGTCCCCCGCACCAACAGAAATAACGGAGTCTATAATTCCTCTGTAATACAGTCTCTTATCATCGGCATTTTCATTTATATGATAAAGTTCATCTATAGCATGAGCGAATTCCTTCGGAAGCTTTTCCCTGACTCTCGACCTTGTGTGCTTGGAGCCCACCACCCTGCAGATCGCTATGAGCTGACTGATGGTGGTTCTGTAAAAATCATCCGTGATCTCACCTGCGGAATGCATCTTTGAAAGCGTGTTTCTCGGATAAGTTATAAGATTGGTAAGCTCTATCTGGTCAGCTTCCTTCATAAGGCTGCCAAAGGTCTCGTCAACCTTACTCCTGACAACTCCGGAGCAGCCTCTAAGAAGATATCTGAAGCCTTCATATTCGCCATGAAGGTCAGAGAAAAAATATTCATTTCCTTTTGGAAGATTCAGCAGTGCTTCACTGTTTATGATAGCAGCCTGAACGCTGCTAATAGTAGGATAGCTGTCACTTAACAGCTTCAAATAATCAAGATCTCTCATCTTATTCTCCTTAACCCCTGTAAAATTTTCCGGTACTGTTACCGCTTTCACCCCCGACCGTAATACTGCAAAAATATACTTATTACGGTCACTAAAAATCAATATATTAGTATAGCATATAAGCTTCAAAGTGAAAAGAAATAAAAACGCGAACCACCCTGCCTCGGCAGAGTGGTTCGCGAAATACATATTATCTAGAAAGTTGTGAGAGAATCATGAAAAAAACTATGGTTTAAATATAATCCTCAAATATGAACAAAGTATGACATCAAGAATAAATATTTGTAAAAAAAGCGAAAAAACACTCTCAAATCGACTGATTTTTCATGTAATTATACGATTTTTTACATCGTCAAAGCTAAGTTTTACATCTTCAGCAACCTTCTTAGTCACACAGCTGACTATAATTATGAATATAACAGATATAACTACAGCCGCTGCCACAAAATTCATTCCCAGATAATCATGGAGAGTAAGCAGCTCTCCTCCCTTCGGGATCACCCTTAAGAATTCCCAGATAACTGTCGTAAAAAGTGCCGAAAGCATTCCGGCAAGAGCACCACTCTTATTCATTTTTCTAAAGTATATCGACATAAATGTTGCAGGTCCGAAGAACACGGCCGTAAGCATCAGCATAAATTCGATAAAACGGAACGGATCAACATTTATAAACGAAAGCAGTGTTATGATCACCGCCATCACTGCCATAGTTATCCTGAGTGCAAGAAGATTCTTCTTGATCCTTTTCTTTTTAAGTATATAAGGCTTTACGATCTCAAGATAGCATACAGAAGAGAGTGTGATCATCCTTGATATCATCATTATCACAAGTCCTGCTATAAGCCCGGCAAGTACCACTCCGCCGGCGATCTTATACACTGTACTCATGCTGTTAAGCCTCTTTATAGTCCTCGAGATAAGCATGAAATAATTATGCTTTTTAAGTATTGCAGGATACATAAAGGCTCTTAAAACAACTCCCGCAACAACCGCAAGAAAGAGCGTTATAAGCGTAAAGAGAAATGCCGTTCTTCCGCCGTGCTTTGCGGTTCTCGCCTTATCAAGAGTCATATATTTCGATAAAAGTCCCGGAAGACCCATTATGACGATTCCCCAGGAAAGCTGGTTGTAAATCTGTGACACAGTGATGCTCTTACCCTTATAATATATAAGGTTCAGGTACTTGCTTACGCCTCCTGTGACTCTGCTGTTCATTACTGCCACGATAAGGTCATCTGCCTTAAAGAGGAAGAAGCAGACTAAGAATATCGCGGTAAATGCCGCAAAGATCATAACTATACTTACTATACTCATCCTTCCTGCCGCAAGAAATCCACCGAGGATCACAAATGCCGTTACAACAAGGACAATTACCGCCATAAGGATATACTGATTGATGCTGAATATATCTGCCAGAAGCCCGCCGAGTATTCTTACGATAAGCGCAGTTATACAAAGCTCGGAAATGATGCTGAACACAGCAGCTGTCATTTCAAGCTTCCCGGAACGCTGTCCGAAACGCCTTCCGTAATACGCAGGGAGCGAATATACATTTTTAAATTTCAGGGAATAACGCATTAATCTGTAGGACATAAGGTACCACGAAAGCAGTGTACCTATAAAAAGTCCCATGATCATCCATGCACCGCCCGTACCGTTCAGATATACATAAGACGGTATAAGGACCATAAAGAACAATCCAAGCTCCGAAAGCTGGCCGAAAAAGCCTATTTCCGAAGGCTTTAAATTTCTGGCTCCTATGCAGAATTCATTCTGGGTTCTTACCTTACCGAAGAAGTAAGCCCCCAGTGCAAGCAGGATGGCCGCATATAGAATTGTAGAAATCAAAAGAACTGTCATATATTAATCTATCGTCTCCATAACAAGAAGATAACCCTCTTTATGGCTTATCTCCCCGGTAATGTCCGTGATCTCATTTGATATACCCAGGCTGCTGCCCTGATACAGACTTAAGTCTGATCCCTCATACTTAAATCCCTTCAGCTCTATACCGCTGACCTTATCGCCAAGCGGCATAAGAGATAGAAAGCTTTTAACCTCTCTTCTCTTTACTGAGATCCTTCCCGGACTGCAAACCCTGATGATATTTCTCTCATTGATGATGACTGCCTTAACGCCCGCATCGCAGGTTTTTTTAAGCAGGGAAATGTTTGCCATCGTGTGATCAAGTCTGGTTCCTGAGGCTCCAAGTATTATTACATCATTCTGTACGGTGATCTCCTCCGGATCAAAGAAATATCCGGCGTATCTTCTGACCATTATATCCTTCGAAGCAATACCCTCTTCTGCATCAGAAGCTGCCCTGCTTCCCGATGTATCAGCCGCCTCAACACTGTTGCCAGCTGCATCAGCCGCCTCTACACCGCAGTTAGCTTCACCAGCTGTCCCTTTGCCGCTGTATGAATCATCCATCCCACGAACTATCTTTACCGCCAGTTCAACCGCCGCTTCTCCGTCGGTAAAATCCTTTACAGGGCTGAATATATCCTTATCGGTATCACTGTATTTTTCAAGTATGCTGTGATCAACAGAATCGAAATCCCCCAGAGCCTTGTCAGGCATTATTCCGGCAGTATAAAGAGCTTCAAGCCCTTTATCAGCAGCTATGACCATAATGTCATCTCGGGTATTATATAAATCTTTAAGCAGCTGACCGTTCACTGTCCCGCCAAGGACCACAAGACATTTTTTCTTCATTCGACCTCCCGATCACTGAAAAACACCGCACAGATAAATGAAAGCACCAGTGCAGAAATAGCAATTAAAACCTTTTTCATAAATATCCTCCGGAAGATCACTTCATGATCTTAAGGAACTTTTCTGTATTTGCCTCAATATCATTACTGAATATTGCAGAGCCTGCAACTATGACATTTGCTCCTGCATCAAGTACATCCTTAAGATTATCCTCCTTGATGCCTCCGTCCACCTCAAGATCGCAGAGCGGATTTATCTCTTCGATCATAGCCCTAAGCTCTCTTATCTTGTCGAAGCTTTCCGGAATAAAGCTCTGTCCTCCAAAGCCCGGCTCAACACTCATGATAAGCGCCATATCAAGCTCAGGAAGAAGCTCTCTAAGTACACTTACAGGAGTCTTAGGCTTTATGGCAACGCCTGCCTTCATACCTGCAGCCTTTATAAGCTCAACCGTTTTTCTGACATCCTTTGTACTCTCATAATGAATAGTCAGTATATCGGCTCCGGCCTTCTTAAATTCGTCTATATATCTCTCAGGTGCTTCTATCATAAGATGCACATCAAGAGGCACATTTTCCGCAGCCTTCTTAACATATTTTATCACAGGAGGACCAAATGATATATTCGGAACAAAAAGTCCATCCATAACATCAACATGAATATAATCAGCCTTTGCATTTACGCAGTGTCTGATATCTCTTTCTATATTACCGAAATCAATCGAAAGCATAGATGGTGCAAGCTTATTCATTACCATTTCCTCCTGTTCTTTATTTCTTCGTAAATTGAAACATAGCTCTGGTATCTTGAAGGAGCAATCTCTCCTCTCTCCAGAGCTGCCTTAACCTCGCAGTCAGGCTCATTTATATGATTACATCCGTCGAATCTGCATTTTCCTTCGCAGGCAGCTATCTCCGGAAATGACATCCTAAGCGAGTATCCGTCCATATCCTGCACAAATATACTGCTGAAGCCCGGTGTATCCATGATATAAGTATCATGCGATATCCTTATAAGCTCTGTATGTCTGGTGGTATTCTTACCTCTTTTGATCTTCTCGGACAGCTCTCCCGTCACAGCATTTGCATGAGGAAGGATAGCGTTCATCATGGAAGACTTTCCGACTCCCGAAGGTCCGGCGAGGATAGTCGTCTTTCCCTCAAGAAGCTTTTTTAATCCGTCCACTCCCTGACCGGTATGCGCAGATACGGTAACCACCTTAAATCCAGCCTTGTCATAGATTCCTTTAAGTTCACTGACTCTTTCAGCATCCGCAGAATCCTCTTTATTGAAGCAGATGATGATATCGATATCCTTATCCGCCATCATTACAAGATATCTGTCAAGAAGTCCGAGACTCGGTTCAGGATTTGTCAGCGCAAAAATTATAACCGCCTGGTCAGCATTTGCAGCTGCCGGGCGGATTAATTCTGATCTTCTTTCGCTAATAGCCTCGATATTACCCGTGCAGTCGTCCTCACTGATGATGCTTATAAGACAGTCGTCACCTACAAGAGGCTTGATACCGACATTACGGAATACTCCCTTGGCCTTGCATTCGTATATTTTATCATTTTCGGCGGCAACATAATAGAAGCCGCCGATTCCTTTAAGTATTTTACCTTTATTCAGCATTATATGTGACACCTTTTACTGCACCGATATCAAACATGCTTGTGATATCATTACCCTGGCTGTCAATAATGTTGATGATCACAGTTCCTTCATTTGACTCAAGACCTGTAAATGTCTGACTTACACTGTAAGGGAACGCATCAGCACCAAGATCAACATCTGCTACATCGTATGAATTCTCACCTGATACAAATCTTATAGTGATATGAACGCTTCCGCCGGATTCATTGATATACTGGCTGACTGTAGCGCTGTCATAAGGTGTGATCGCACCTGAAATGGTTGCTGAGTAAGTCTTCTTAGACTTTCCGAGGCTGACTGTGAATCCGATAGAGGTTCCCTCTGTAACGCTTGTTCCTGCAGGAACTGTCTGACTGATAACCTGACCTTCAGGTACAGTCTCGCTGGATTCGTAAGTTACTTCACCTGCTACAAGTCCAAGTGACTCAAGAGCTGCACGGGCTGCTTCCTCAGTCTGTCCCTGAAGTGAAGGAACCTGGATCTCCTGTGGTCCGTTGCTTACGATAAGCTTGATGGTGCTTCCTGAAGCTGCCTTTGTATCAGCTCCCGGCTCTGTTGATATAATGTGATCCTTCTCAACAGTATCGCTTAAAGCATAGCTGTGTGTAACCTTGAAGCCGGCATCAGTAAGTATTCTGTCCGCCTCATCTACATGCCGTCCTACTACATCAGGTACAGCGATCTCTGCTGCGCCTGCACTGACAGTGATAATGATCTTCTCATCAAGAGCGATCTCTGTATACTCATCAACGCTCTGCTTGATAACATAATCCTCAGGTACACTGTCATCATTTACTCTTTCAAATTTGATATTTGTGAAGCCTTCCTTCTCGAGCATGTTCTTTGCAGCATTCTCACGAAGTCCGACAACATTTATCATCTTCTTCTTTTCTGCTTCGGTTGAATTTTCTTCAGTTGAAGCAGTTGTATCATCCTCTGATGTTGCTTCTGTAGTGTTGTTATCAGAAGGATCTGTTGTATCTATCTGCTGTGTTGTAGCAGACTTTGAGGTTGTGCTCTCTGAACTGCTCTTGCCGAACTTGAACCATCCGAGCACATTACCGATAAGGATAAAGAGAATTACCGCTATAATGACTGCCGCAGCAATACCTGCTATCATCACTATCTTCTCAAGCTTCGGATCGATGCCTTCCTCGTCATCCTCATCCTCATCCTTATTCTCATATTCACGGTAGTTATCCTCATAATCGTCATAATCATCAGGGACTACCTTGATACCCTTTTTCTTCGGTGTCTCCGGAACATCATAATCCGGATCCTCTTCATTCATCAGCTGATCGAGTCTGCTCCTGTCAACCTGCTCTCTTGTAACGGTACTGGTTCTTGACTGTCCGCCCTGAGTGCCTGTCTGCTGAATATTTCCACCCTGCTGATAATTCTGGTAAGGAATGTTCTCAACATTCTTTACGCTGCTTTCTCTCTTGATCGCCTGCATGTCATTCTCGGTAAATTCCCTGGTAGGTGAATTTGGAACCGGAGCAGCTGCAACGATTATATCTATCTTAGGATTATTTTTTACTCTGTTAAGATCCGCAATAAGTGCATTTGCGGTGAGATATCTTCTTTCAGGCTTCTTCTGGACTGCCTTAAGGATAACCTTCTCAAGGCTTGAATAAATGTCCGGATAAAGCTTTCTCGGAGGCATTATCTCATTCTGTATATGCATGAGTGCAATAGAAACATTAGTATCTCCCTCGAAAGGAACACGTCCTGTAACCATCTCATACATCGTGATACCAAGTGAATAAATGTCACTTCTCTCATCACTGTATCCGCCGCGGGCCTGCTCAGGCGAGATATAATGAACACTGCCCATATTTGTTGTAGACATGGTATTAGAGGTTGCCGCCTTCGCTATACCGAAATCAGTAACCTTAAGAATGCCGTTTGGCCCTACTATGATATTCTGTGGCTTAATATCCCTGTGGATAACATGGTTCTCATGAGCTGCTGCAAGACCTGATGCGATCTGTATCGAAAAATCGATAGCAGTATCCATGTCAAGTCTTCCTCTCTCTCTGATATAATCCTTAAGGGTTATACCATCTACGAGCTCCATGACTATAAAATATCTTCCCTCATCCTCACAAACGTCATAAACGCTTACAATATTCGGATGTGAAAGAGCAGCCGAAGCCTGCGCCTCAACCCTGAACTTTGAAACAAAATTTATATCATTGCTGAATTCAGACTTTAACACCTTAAGTGCGACAAATCTCTTCAGCCTGAGGTCATTTGCCTTATAAACCGTTGACATTCCACCGGTTCCGACAACCTCAATGATTTCATATCTGTCATCTAAGATCAAACCTGGATTTAACATTATCTTACCTCTCGCTTGCGGAAATGACGATAACCGATATGTTATCGTTTCCGCCGTAGTAATTGGCTCTGCTGATAAGAGAATCTACCATTCTTCTCGGATCATCGTCTTCACCGATGATATCTCTTATCTCATCATCCTCAACCATATTCGTGAGACCATCAGAACAAAGCATCACCTTGTCGTTATCTTCTAATGTAACCTGAAAGAAATCCGGCATGACCTCGTCTCTTGAGCCCATTGCCCTTGTGATTATATTCTTTTCCGGATGATTTCTTCCCTTATTTCTATCGAGTTGACCATTTCTAATCAGTTCTTCTACAAGCGAATGATCCATAGTGATCTGCTTTATATCATTTCCAACCACATAAAGCCTGCTGTCTCCGATATTTCCGACATAGAGCTCTTTTCCCATCAGAACTGCCGCAACCATGGTCGTACCCATTCCATTTTTATATTTATCCTTCTCTGCTTCCTTATACACCTCGTTGCTGGCATAGATAAATGCCCTCTTCATAAGTGAAAGAGGATTCTCGATGGTGGACTTCTTCACAAAATCAACAACAAGCCTTATAGCATACTGCGAAGCAAAGTCTCCCGCAGCATGTCCGCCCATACCATCTGCAACTATATAAAGATTTGGCAGAGGACCTACAGGGGAATCACTGAGAAAAATACTGTCCTGGTTATTATCACGTTTTATCCCCGTATCAGTCTTTCCAAATGATGTCATCAAATCTACTCCTGTTTTATCCCGTACTTTCGTCTTAACTGTCCGCAGGCAGCATCAATATCGCTGCCCATACCTTTTCTAATAGTAACATTAATTCGATATTTTTCAAGTATATTTTTAAATTTGTCGACCGCCTGAGTCTCGCTTCCTTTGTAGCTTCTTTCCTCGACCGGATTGACAGGAATCAGATTCACATGGGCGTTCATACCCTTTATCAGAGCCGCCAGTCTCTTTGCATGACCCTCGCTGTCATTAACTCCTCTTACAAGACTGTATTCAAATGTCAGCCTTCTTCCGGTCTTTTCAAAATAGTACCTGCAGGCGTCAAGCGTCTCTTTAAGAGTATATCTCTCCGCTACCGGCATGAGTGCTTTTCGCTCTTCGTCAGTCGTAGCATGAAGCGAGAGCGCAAATGTTATCTGCAGCTTTCTGTCCGCAAGCTCTTTTATCTTAGGAACGAGTCCGCAGCTTGAGAGCGTAATGCTTCTCTCGCTGAGGTTATAACCCTTTTCATCCGTTATAAGCTCAATAAATCTCATAACATTATCATAATTATCAAGAGGCTCGCCGGTTCCCATGATGACTATATTTGAAACTCTCTCACCGGTAACCTTCATGGCGTGATAAACCTGATAAAGCATTTCCGACGGAGCAAGGTTTCTGACCAGTCCGCCTATCGTTGAAGCACAGAATCTGCAGCCCATCCTGCAGCCGGCCTGTGATGATATACATACCGAATTGCCATGATGATATCTCATAAATACCGTCTCTATCATCTGTCCGTCCGGCATTCTCATAAGGAATTTGATGGTTCCGTCCTTTTCGGAAACCAGTCTCGTTTCCTCTGTGATCTCCGGTATATCCGCCTTTATCTTTTCTCTTATTTCATTTGAAAGATTGGTCATAAGCGAAGGATCATATATAAAATGCTTATGCAGCCATTCAAAGATCTGCTTTGCACGGAACCCCGGCAGCTTCTTCTCTTTAATATATTCAGTTAATTCCTCCAGCGTCATGGAAGCTATATCCATAATAAGACCAGATCCTTTCTTTATTTCTTCTCCAGAACCGCATAATAAAATCCGTCGGTTTCATCTATTCCCTGAATGAAGAGTCTTTCTGTCAGAAGCGAAAGCGTAAAGCCCTTCACTTCCGGATCACTGTACTCCTCAAGAAGCTTCTTTACCACTTCTTCATTTTCTCCCGGATTAATGGTGCATGTAGAATACAGTATCCTTCCTCCGGTCTTTACATAGC
Organism: uncultured Eubacterium sp.; assembly: GCA_900321215.1. GTDB lineage: Bacteria > Bacillota > Clostridia > Lachnospirales > Lachnospiraceae > Eubacterium_Q. The sequence continues at coordinate 23,657 of ONVE01000095.1, forward strand.
TTACCGCATTATCAAGTATTTTCTTCGAAATATCAGTAAGTCCTTTAAGATCCTCGGGCAGGATTCTGTATTTGATATCGTTCTTCTTACCGATAACTCCCAGTCCCGAACACGGTACATCCGCTATAACTATATCAAAGTTATCTTTAAGCTCAGGCTCTAAGACAGTTGCATCTGCAGCCTCAGTCTTAACGGTTGTAAGTCCGAGCCGCCTGATATTATCATCGATAAGCTCTAACTTTTCTTCTGAAATATCTCTTGAGATAACTTCTCCCGTTCCTCCAAGTAACTCTGCCGCATAGCAGGTCTTTCCACCGGGAGCGGCACAAAGATCCAGTATCTTCATACCCTTTTCAATCTGAAGAGCTTCCACTGCACAGGAAGAGCTTTCTGCCTGAACAGAAAAAAGTCCTTCTCTAAAGCCCGGAATCCTTCTTACGAAATCTATATTTTTAAGTATGAGAGAGTTTTCCGAATACCTTCCGTTCTCGAAGCTGATATTCTTCTCCTTAAGTCTTTCCTTAAGAGCTTCCCTGTCGGTCTTTGTACTGTTTACTCTTATGACAAGTCCTCTGTCATTAAACTCGTCTCTTACTATTCTTTCTGCCTTATCTTTTCCGAAGGTCTTTACAAAATACTCATAAAGCCACTTCGGAGTTGAATATTTGATATATTCTTTATCTATATTAAATATCTCTGCCACGCGGTCGATCCTTGCAAGATCACTTTCAGATTTACCAGCTTCTGCCTGCCCATTCTCAGAAATGTCATTCTTTGCAGCATCGCCTTTTGAAGCGCTGTCTCCTGCAGCATCGTTCTCTGTTTCTCCAAGCTTACCCTGAAGCTCCCTGTCAAGATTCCTGAGAACCGCGTTCACAAAGCCCCCAAGGCTTGCCATATTATGCTT